>JAGBLN010000056.1 GCA_017635395.1 Lachnospiraceae bacterium | reverse complement strand
GACCTGCAGCATTGGGCCATCTGCCCTCTGCCTTTCCGCAGAGCAGATAGTGCTGATAAAGCAGTGCGGGATCTGTTCCGAATGCTGCCTTTACATCAGGATACTTGTTTGCATAGAATACCGGATCAAAACCGTCTATATAATCAGATGATGCAGTAGTTGTCGAAGTACCTGCAGGACCTGCTGCATTGGGCCATCTGCCCTCTGCCTTTCCGCAGAGCAGATAATGCTGATACAGAAGCGCGGGATCTGTTCCGAATGCTGCCTTTACATCGGGATACTTGTTTGCATAGAAGACAGGATCAAAACCGTCTATGTAATTGTCCCCGCCGCGAACAGCTATCTGCTCGTCTGCACCGGCATTATCAGCTGCCTGTACCGGCATAACAAGAAATACTGACAGTGACAGAGCCAGCGCTGCAATTACGATTTTCTTAAAAGATTTTAAAGCCATACTCCAACCCTCCTACATTTATATTTTTGTTAAAAGCATCGGATATTATTTTATCACATTATTGATATAAAATGTATCGATTTAAGCATAATAAAAGCCGTCCGTTAAGACGGCTGTTCAGCTGAAAAAGGGACTCGAACCCTCGACCCCTTCATTACGAGTGAAGTGCTCTACCGACTGAGCTATTTCAGCAACAAACAAAATTATAAACATTAATGATTCATTTTACAAGTAAAACTTGTAACTATTCAGTATCCCCTCACGAAACTCTGAACCATTCCATAAATCAGGAATTGTCCGCATCCTTGATATGCACATCCAGCTGATCAAAAGGAATGGCCACACCGTTCTTATCAAAACTCTTCTTCACGTGCTCCGTGAAATACCATTTAGCTTCGAAATAGTCCTCATTTTTAACAAAAGCTCTAACTCCAAGGGTCACTGCAGATGAATCCAGAGATTCCACATAAACTTTCTTCGGAAGGTCATTCAATATCAGATTGCAGCCGCCAAGCACTTCCAAAATAACTGTCCGTGCCTTATCAATATCCGCATCGTAGGCGATCCCCACCGTAAGTATAAGCTGACGCATGGGCGCCATGTTTACATTTATAAGGGATGTATTAGCAAGGGGTCCATTAGGCAATACCACAGTCCTTCCATCCAGCGTATGGAGCTTTGTATAAAAAAGCCCGATTTCCTTTACCACGCCCTCGTTTCCATTATTGTCCTCATGGATATAATCCCCTAGTTTAAAAGGCTTCAGCAGGAGTATCAGGACACCGCCGGTGATATTGGACAAGCTTCCCTGTATTGCAAGAGCTATGGTAACACCGGCACTACCTAACAGCGCAACCAAGCTGGTGGTCTCTACCCCAAAATACGATGCAATATAAATCAAAAGCAGCGCAAAAAGGGCAACCTTAACCAGGGAATCGATAAAGTGCCGTATGCTAAGGTCCACCCTTGCTTTTTCAAGGGATTTCCTAAGGATGATCCTTATGATCTTGATAAGGTAACATCCACCAACCAGTATGATAAGTGCAAAGGTAGCCTTTATGGCAAAAGCCGTTGCCCTGGTAGGCAGTGTCTGCATAAACTGCTGGAACGCACTTAAATTTTCAGTAATTTCAGCAACGCTTTCCGCAGCCGCCTCTGAGATTGTAGCTGCATTAGAGGATGCCGTATCACAGGAAACAGTGTTTACTGAAACTGCATCAATACCTGCCGCAATATCAGAAGAAACACTTCCAGAACTTTCAGGTCCCCTGAAAAACCATCTCTGTCCTACTGCCACAGCCGCATTTGACGACGCTGACGCAGGAACATCCCCTGCACCGAACAGTCCCCCAAAAAAATTTATCAGATCATAAATGAACATATCTTACTTCTTCTTTTTTGTGCCTTTATACTCGCTGCCGGACGCTATCTTAGCCTCGGCCTCCGCGATTTTCTTTTCAAGCTCAGACTTAATGTCTTCCCTGATCTTTACCTTTGCATCAGAGATCATGAGTTTTTTCTGCTCTTCTTCCTTCTTGATCCTGATCTTTTCAGCCTTACGCTTCTCGATGATGCCCTGTTCTTCCTTTGTATACGGAAGATAAGCAAATACCGATACAGACAAAGGCTTTAAGTGTACACAGATTGAATTATCGAAACCGTTGCACTTTTCATCCCTTGCAAGGATCAGGTTAGGATTTGCAGACTCGCTTCCGCCATATGCCTCGTCAGCCGAGCATAGTATCTCCTGATACTTTCCGTCTTCAGGAACTCCGGTCTCATATTTCGGATAATCAACATTTGCAAAGTTGAACAGCACCAGCAGTTCGTCATTACCGTTCTTTCTTACAAATGAAAGCACATTGCTCTCTATGGCATTCTCATCCACCCACTTGAAGCCTTCTTCCGAAGTATCAGATGAAAGAGCCGGATGCTTTGTGTAGAAACGGTTCAGATCCCTGATGAAATTCTTGAAATACTGCTGGCTCTCGCTGTATGTATTAAGGTCTATACGCTTGCCTGCATCAAAAGAATCTGATACGCCTATTTCCTGACCCATAAATGTGGACATCTTTCCTACATGGAAAAGCTGGTAAGCAAATAAAAGCTTTAAATTCTCCCACTTGGTAAGCTCGTCGCCGTTTACCCTGGAATACAGGCCGCCCTGGCCGAAATCCAGATGTGAATGGGTCACGGGAAGTATGTAATTCTCACAATACTGATAGAGAGTGCTGTCAGTAAGCTCCTGATGATAATGCTTTCTCTCAATAGGATCCTTGGAGAGGTAATCTGCCAGCTCATTTGTGAAATTAGGATCAGCCTTGTAATCAAAGCCCAGTGAAGTCTCACCCTTGCCGGTAACAGTGCTGTATCCGCTGGATTCTTCCGCAATGGTAAATATGCCGTCATTCATATCATGAAGCATGCGGTTAGCTTCCTTAAGGAAATCGATGGTGTCAAGATTCTCCACACCGCCGTACATATTCGGAGTCCACTCACCTGGATTCCTGTAATAGTCAAGGTACAGCATTCCTGTAACATCCGAGAAAACAAAGGCATCAATATGATATGCCTCTGCCCAGTACCTTAAGGATGACAGAAGGTATTCCCTTACTTCAGGGCGCTTTTTATCAAATATGAACATGCCTGTCCTGGGATCCATGCCCATACGGTAGTCGCCGTATTCATATATGCTTGTTCCGTCATAGCCGCCAAGGCCGGACTCTATATTGCTGAAATCAGTGATAGTCCACTGCATTATGACACCGATGCCTGCATTATGCATCTTATCAACAAACTTCTTGTAGTCATCTGGCTTACCATAACGCCATGTAGGAGCAAAAAAAAGTGCCGGGTGGTAGCCGCAGGAATTGTCATCAGGATATTCCATAAAAGGCATAAGTGAAACATGGGAATAGCCCATATTCTTTACATACTTTGCAAGCCCGTCGGCAAGCTCCGCGATATTTATATTTTTCCCGTCCGCGCCGCAGGATGAAAGCGGCACCTCATAGATATTTAAAGGTACAGCCTTATCCGAATCTTTTTCGCCCTGTTCCTTCGGGATATAAGCTGCTTTTTTGCGTTCCTTCATCCACTTGGCATCATCCCAGTCATATGAAGACTCATAGGTCACCCGGCTTGCGCCGTCCCTCTTTGCCTCCTGCATAAAGCAGTAGGGATCAGCCTTCATTGTCTTAGCCCCGCCATGCATGACTATTTCAAATTTGTAATTATCTCCTTCTTCGATACCCGGAACAAAAAGCTCAAATATTCCGCTGCGTTCACGCCTGTTCATCGGGGTCTCCAGCCCGTTCCAGTCATTGAAATCACCCACAACACTTACCCTGATAGCATTGGGAGCCCACACCCTGAACATGCAGCCCCGGACATTCTTTACGCTCTTTTTGTGCGCGCCCATATAGAGATAGGTCTTATTGTCCGCACCGGATAAAAACCTGTCCTCATCAGCCTCTGCGATCTCCTGACGGAAATTATAAATATCCCTGACATCCCTTATGCGATACTTCTTGGGCTTTTTCTTTTTTAATGAAGAGGTCTTCTTTTCATCAGCATCGTCCTCGGAATCGGATTCTTCCTTTTCTTCTTCTATGGGATATTCAATATGATACTTATAATCAAAACGGTCAACTCCGGGAAGGACAGCCGCAAAGAATCCGGCTTCGTCAGCCATTTCCATCTTTACTTCTTCCTTTACCGTCCTGCCCCTGGTGCCCTTTGTATCATCCACATAGACATACACATTTTCAGCTCCCGGAAAAAAACACTGAATAAGGGACTGCCTGCCCACATTGTGGGATCCAAGGAATTCATCCGGTGCGTCGCACTCACCGTATACTACTTCCTCGATCTTTGCCCAGTCCATCATGTTGTAAAGTTTCTTGTTCATCAGTTAACCCCTTCTCTTATTTTTCAGTATCAGATCAAATGTATAAATATGCCGCTCCTGAGTTTCGGCTCAAACCATGTGGATTTCGGAGGCATGAGACGGCCTGCATCGGCAACTGCAAAAAGCTCAGCTATGGAAGTGGGATACATTGAGAATGCCAGTCCGTTATCAAATCCGTCTGCCCTTGTCTTAAGCTCGTCCAGTCCTCTTATTCCACCTACGAACTCTATCCTATTGTCAGTCTTAGGATCCTTAATGCCAAGGATATCATCCAGAACATACTTCTGAAGAATCGCAACGTCCAGGCCGTCTACGGGATCGTCACTTCTGTACTCATCCTTTATGGTAAGGCTATACCACTTGCCTGCAAGATACATTCCGAAATTACCTTTTGCAACAGGCTTATATGCACTGTCAGCCGGCTCCCCGATTTCAAAGAGACCTGACATCTTTTCCATGAACTGTTCTGCATTCAGACCGTTTAAGTCATGGACCACCCTGTTGTAATCCATGATCATCAGTTCCTTATCAGGGAAGATTACTGACATAAAGAAATTAAATTCTTCATCTCCTGTATATCCGGGATTCTCAGCTCTGCGCTTAAGCCCCACCTTAACTGCAGATGCGCATCTGTGATGGCCATCAGCAATATAGATGGAATCAATGCCTGCAAAAGCATCACCTATTGCCTTAATATCTGCATCATTATCTATGATAAATACCCTATGCCTGATTCCATCATCGGAAACGAAATCATAGAGCGCATCATTTTTCTTTGTTCGCTCAACCACTTCATTTATAACTGCATTCTCACGATATGCAAGGAATATGGGACCGGTCTGTGCAGAACAGGTATCCACGTGGCGTATCCTGTCTTCTTCCTTGTCAGCCCTGGTATTTTCATGCTTTTTTATTACCGCATTCTGATAATCATCAATTGATGCGCAGGCTGCGATACCTGTCTGTGTACGACCGTCCATGGTAAGCTCGTATATGTAATATACAGCCTTTTCTTCCTGTATGAACCGTCCGTCAGCAATCCTTTCCTTAAGCATCTGTGATGCCTTTTCATAAACTTCAGGTGCATAGGTATCCACATTATCGTCAAACTGAGTCTCTGCCCTGTCGATTGCCAGGAATGATTCCGGATTTGCATCCACTACCACCTTAGCTTCCTTCCTGCTATATACATCGTACGGAAGTGCAGCTATCCTGCTCTCCATACCCTTGCCCGGTCTTACTGCCTTAAACGGTCTGATGACTGCCATTATCATATCCTCCGATATTTTATGTATTTCGTGCACGCCTTCTTACAAGCCGCAGATTCTGTATAATTATACTCCAAAAGTCCTTTTTTCTCCATATGTTCTTTCAATCAGCCGATTTCCACTGCTTTTCATGTATAAGCAACTAAAAATCCCCATTCCATCGAACGGGGATTTTCTGTCGGTTCATCGCGCTTAAGCTTAACTATCAAAACGAATCAAGAAGCTGCTTTAGGGATTCCTCCACATCTTCTGTCACATCAGTCATCATGCTGATGGATGATGCTGTTTCCTCAGAAGAAGCCACAAGGTTCGCGGCCCTTGAATTGACATTCTTTACAATCTCTGCCAGCCGGTCTGATTCCTCTATAAGTTTGGATATAGTCTCCTTGATATCCTGATTATTCCGGTTTGAATCATTTGCGGTTTTGTTGGAATTGTCGGCAAGCTTTTTAATCTCATCCGCAACAACGGCAAATCCCCTTCCTGCTTCACCGGCACGTGCTGCTTCTATGGATGCATTCAGTGCCAGAAGATTTGTCTGGCTGGATATTGCAATGACATCCGCATTATTTGATTCAAGCCTATCAAGATATCCGTCGATTGTCGAAAGCACTTTTCTCAGATTCTCGGCAAACTCGTCAACTTCCGCCATATACTCGGATATCTTTCCTGTCTGCTGTGCATTATCATCGCTTATCTTTCGTATCTGCTCAATTGAATTGAGAATATTGTTAAAGTTCTCATTAATCCCGGCACCAAGCGAATCTTTCTTTTCAACCAGTTCTTCATGCGCTTTCTGAACTTCCGCATTAAGTTCTACGGCCTTGTCCTTCTCTTCATAAGCTCTGTCCTTGATATAATGTAAACAGTTAAGGCGATGGCTGAATCCGTTTGCGATAGCTATTGCCATATCACGACAGGAATCGTATCCGCAGCAGGTGCAGTCAATATGGCGTTTTTCTTCCGTATCCTTGCGCATCTGGTTAAAGATCTGATTGATCTCTGATTCTGAAGGTATCCTGTAAGCACAGTCTCTGCTTCTGTCGGTATATTTCCTGATGAAATCGCTAAGCTTAAGCTTTGCAAACTGTTTATTAAGAGCTGCTAACCGCTTTTCCGGAGTAATATTTCTGCCCCATGCAGAATTCTTGGATTGATTTTTGCTTTTCGCCTTTACTTTCTGTATGGTCTCAAATACGTCTTCATCCAGGGTCTTACGGTTATCCACACCGGTTCCGTAAAGACAGCCGTTTGTGCAGTTGAGGGCATCAATAAAAAGATAACCGGTCCTGCCGTTCTTGATCCGGTCCTTATTACGACAAAGATACTCATACATATGATGCTCGCCCTCCATCTGGCGAACAAGCGCATCTTCACCTAACAGCCAGTAAACGTTCTCCTTGAGACCACCGGGCATGGGATAAATAGAGCCAAGTCCATACTCGATCTCGTCTTTATAAGGCTGCGCTCCGTTAACCGGGTGAGCTTTAAGATATGCTACAAGCTTCGAGAAAGTAAGATTATAAGAGATATATCCCTGATTATTTGGATCGTCTATCTCATTTTTTTTCGCAATACAAGGGCTTATGAATGCCAATTTATCGTTAAGCCCCATATATTTTTTTGCATAAACAGCCGTACACATCATAGGACTGTGGACAGGCATGAGCTTCGGAAGGAGCTCAGGGAGATACTTTTCTATGTATCCCACTACAGCCGGACACGGCTGGGATATTCCGCCATAAAATTTATTCTCAGTTATGTATTTTATATAAGCCCAGGTGGTGATATCGGCGCCAAAGGAAACACTGATAAAACGGTTTACTCCAAGCTTTTTGAGCATACCGAGATATTTCTCATAATCTCTGGGATAATTGGCAAGGAATGCAGGTGCAATTATAACAGAAATCCGCTGGCCTTTCTGAAGATCCGCAAAAAAGCTTTCCACGTCATCTTCATATTCTCTTGCATTATGTTCACATGCATCCAGACAGGCACCACAGGCGATACACTTTTTAGGATCAACTTCTATTACATTACCTCGGTCTTTTTCAACCGCAACATTTGCACCGATGCAGCTGCATACTCTGATACATTTGTTGCATCCGATACAGTTTTCATTCGTTTTGATCAATCCCATATCCTTCCTCCGATATCAAAAGAATTTTCCGCCTCCTCTCGGACTATTTTATCACAATTTCGGGAATTATCCATTTTTATTAATTAAAACTTCTCACACCGTCTGACGGCATTTATGTGAGCAGTAGAACGCAACGGAACAAAAAAAGCTGTGCACCGATCGTCCGGTACACAGCTTTCCTGTCACTAATATAAAGCTTTTTACTTTATCACCCTAACTCTGATCACATCATCAATAGCATTCAGCTTTGCAATGATATCGTCATTTGCAGGTGAATCAACATCGATAAGAGTATATGCATAATCACCTTTGGACTTATTGACCATGTTTGAAATATTAATTCCCTGGTCACCGAACAGAGCAGTGAACTTGGTGATCATGTTTGCCAGGTTCTTATGGCAGATTGTGATCCTGCCTGCAGTCTGACATACGCTGGAATCTACATTGGGATAGTTCACGGAGTTAACGATATTACCATTCTCCAGGAAGTTCTGTAACTCATCAACAGCCATGACAGCGCAGTTATCCTCTGCTTCTGCAGTAGATGCCCCAAGGTGCGGAAGAAGGATAACCCCCTCCTTGCCGGCCGTTACAGGGTTAGCGAAATCGGAAACATACTTACGGATCTTACCTGAGGCAATGCCGTCAAGAACAGCCTGCTCATCAGCCAGAAGGTCACGTGCAAAATTAAGAATGATAACGCCTTCCTTCATCTGGTCTATGGCATCCTTGTTGATCATCCCCTTTGTTGCATCCATAAGAGGTACATGGATAGTGATAAAATCGCACTGCTTGTAAATATCATTTACGTCAGATACATGATGAACGCCTGACTCAAGGCTCCATGCTGCCTTAACAGACAGATAGGGATCATAACCATATACATCCATACCCAGGCTCATTGCTGCATTTGCAACCTTTACGCCGATTGCACCAAGACCAATGATACCGAGCTTCTTGCCAAGTATCTCAGTACCTGCAAATTTCTTCTTTTCCTTCTCTGCAACCTTTGCGATGTTCTCATCGGAAGCATCACTCTTTACCCACTCGATACCTCCCACGATATCTCTGGATGCGATAAGCATTCCGGCAAGCACCAGCTCCTTAACAGCATTTGCATTTGCACCGGGAGTATTGAATACCACGATTCCCTTCTCAGCACACTTGTCCAGGGGAATATTATTTACACCTGCACCGGCTCTTGCAACTGCAAGGAGCTTATCCGAAAGCTCCATATCATGCATTGCTGCGCTTCTTACAAGAATGGCATCAGCCTCATTTACATCATCAGTTTTTACATAATCGCTTGAAAAGTTATCCAATCCGATATTGGCAATTGGATTGAGACAATTGTATTTATAAGCCATTTTAACTTACCTCTCTTAATTTTCGAAATTATTTATTCTCAGTTTCAAACTTCTTCATGAATTCCACAAGTGCCTTTACGCCCTCAATAGGCATAGCATTGTAAATGG
>JAGBLN010000055.1 GCA_017635395.1 Lachnospiraceae bacterium | reverse complement strand
CCTATCGGTTCTTCCAGTTACGGCAGCCCGCAATTATAAATTTGCTTTGCAAATGGCGGGCTGCCATTGCCTAATTCACGCATTTGTACGCCCTCAGCAGCAAGTGCTTCGGGCTGTCCTGAGCAACTACAGCAAATTATACTTTATCGGCATAATATACTCAAGTGTGAATGTCACTGCCGCTATATCTCCCTGGCCATCCCCTCGGGAAGATATGAGTAGATCATCTCCTCAAGCTTTGCAGGATTTATTGGCTTGGTGAGATAGTCGGTAAAACCGGCCTCCATATATGTATCCTTCGCTCCGGATATGGCATTGGCAGTAAGGCATACTATGGGCGTATCCGCATTGGGATTGTCCGGATGCTTTTCCCTGAGTTCCTTAAGGGTTTCTATTCCATCCATGACAGGCATCATGTGGTCAAGAAATATAATGTCATATTTATTCTTGATAGCAAGCTCTATGCACTCCTGGCCGCCGGTGGCAGAATCCACCTTGATCTCGGTCTTTTTCAGAAGGCCCTTAAATACAACTATATTGATAGGCGTATCATCCACCATAAGAACGCGAGCATTGGGGGCTTTAAACTTAGGCACATACTTTTCCTTTGAAGAATCAGTGTCGTCAGCCTTTTCATAGTCGCCGATGGGTGTCCAGTTCCTGACAGGCTGTTTGATCTCAAATGAGAATACGGAGCCTTTACCATACTCGCTTTCCACATTAAGCTCGCCACCCATCATATTAAGAAGGTTGCTTGTGATATTCAGTCCGAGGCCTGTTCCCTCAATATTCCTGTTACGCTTTTCATCAAGCCTTACAAACTGGGCAAAAAGCTTTTCCATATCTTCCTTCTTAACGCCCATTCCGGTATCCGTTACGGAAACCTTCAGTCCGATGGTATCTCCTGTATCTTTGTTTCCGCTGAAGCCTACCTTGAGGGTAACGCTTCCCTTTTCGGTATATTTGACAGCGTTGGTCAGCAGGTTTGTGATCACCTGCTTGATCCTTATCTCGTCACCGAAAAGCGCACCGGGAAGCTCCGGATCGATATCCGTGATGAACTTAAGTTCCTTGGCATCAGCCTTGGGCCTGATAAGGTTCTTCAGGTCATTTAAAAGTGACCTCGTCTCATATTCCACAGGAATGATATCCATCTTGCCGGATTCGATCTTGGAAAAATCAAGTATATCATTGATCAGCACTAACAATGATGTACCGGCGCTCTTGATATTATTTGCATAAGATATGATGGATGGATCGTCGCATTCGCGAAGGATCATTTCATTCATTCCAAGAACCGCAGTGATAGGAGTCCTGATCTCATGGGACATATTTGAAAGGAATGCAGACTTTGCCTCGTTGGCGGCAACGGCACTGTCGGATATGTTCTTAAGCCTCTCTCTTTCTTCTCTTTCCCTTGTGATATTCTCAAGCATCCAAAGTACATGAGATACCCGGCCGTCCGTGGTCCGCTCCGAAACAATAAGCCTTGCCCTTACCCAGATATTACCGAAGCTCAGATACTCAATGGTCAGCGTATCAACATCCTTCATACGCTCATCTATGGTATTCATATCCGTAAACTCCACGGCAGCCTTCTTTGTAGGCGACTCCGGGAGACCGTTCATTATATTAAAGAACACTTCATTCATATTATGGTCCACGCTGGCAACTGCCTTTGAAATGGCCGGATTGACATTCTTGATTTCAATGACACTGTCATTGATCACATCCAGATCACAAAGAGACATATAGATGTCTGCCGTGGAATTTATAAGTTTCTGAAGACGGACATTTGCCAGCTCTTTCCTGCCGGAAATGACCGTGATGATCGTAAAGGAAAGAAGCGTAAGCACTATGGATACGATACTCAGTATAACTATGAGCCTGATGGGCCTGTATACCTTGTCCGAGTCGGCATATGAGATACTGTACCACTCCCCCCTGATAGGACACGAGTATACAGTATAGCTTGTGTTGTCGTATTTAATGTCAAAGCTGTTTTCTTCGGAATTCATCACGGTAGTCAGTATATAACCGCCAATATTATCCTTATCCTCCAGATAATTATTGCCGCGCTCGCTGCTATACGTATGAGCAACCACAAAGCCCTCGCTGCTTAAGACCATGCTTACCGAAGAAAGGCCGTATGTGTCTGATCTCTCAACTATCGTCTGGATTTCATCAAGGGTAACATCAATTGCAACAACACTTTCACCATCCGAAAGAACCTTGGCAAGAGTCATTATCACCTGGCCGGTATAGAGGTCAAGATACGGATCTATAAGCACTACGTCACCTTTGCCCGCTAAGGCCTTGGTATACCAGGGTCTTTCCGTAGGAACAAATCCTTCGTATGGCTCCCAGCCCAGTCCATCATAATACTCACCGTCTATGCAGGCATATAATCCTGTGGTTCCCGGCAGCATAGCCTTTATTATGACATCAGATTCATGCTGGATATATTCAAGGATCTCCTCATCCGGCGTGTTGTCCTTTATCATTGTATCTATTGTATAACTGGAAATCTCAAGGGCATTTATACCGGTAGAAAGGTACAGCTCGATATCTCCGGCGGTATTTTCGGCATTCAGCTCACCGCCCTCAAGAATGCTTTTCTTGGCGTAAGTCTGGAGCAGACCATTATAAACAAAGATTATTACGATAAATATAAGAGCTAAAAGAGGAAAGATCAGGGCATTCTTCATTCCGGACCAGCGCATGAGATCCGAGAATTTTATGCTATTGTTTTTTTTCTTTTTCATGCCGTCCTGCTTTTCCATTACACTCCCCCGCAAAAAAATAACAACCCAGATAAATTTTACATTCATATCTTTTATGCGTCAATGACGCTTAAAATTTTATCTTGACAGACTTTTTTTGTCTGTGTTAAACTCAAATAAACCGTTGAAGAAGAGTGAGTAAGTTTAGACCTCCTTTTCAGAGAGAGCTGTGGATGGTGTGATCGCAGTAAAAGTGTTTAAGCCGAATGGACTTCTGAGGGCGAGCAGAAACGGGAAACCGGAGTATGTGAGACGGAGCGGAACTCCGTAAAAAATCCGGCATATGATAGTATGCTTAAGTGGGTGTTTGATACACCAAGCCGGGTGGCACCGCAGGATGAGAATATTCATACCTGTCCCAGCAGTAAGAAAACTGTGGGACAGGTATTTTTTTGTTCCACCATAACAAATTTGTGTACACGCTTAAAAGTGTACAAACAGAAGAAAGGAGACAATATGTCAGAGAAAACAATCCCTTACAAGATCTATTTATCAGAAGATGAGATTCCCAAGGCATGGTATAACATGAGGGCTGATATGAAAGTTAAGCCCGCTCCCCTTTTAAACCCGGGTACAGGCAAGCCCCTTACAGCTGAAGAGCTTTCACCTATTTTCTGTGAGGAGCTTGTTGCACAGGAGCTGGATGAGAATACACCTTATATAGATATTCCGGAGGAAATCCGCAGCTTCTATACAATGTACCGTCCTTCACCCTTAGTAAGAGCTTACTGCCTGGAAGAAAAGCTTCAGACACCTGCCAAGATCTACTACAAATTCGAGGGTAACAACACCAGCGGAAGCCACAAGCTTAATTCCGCTATCGCCCAGGCTTACTACGCAAAGAAGCAGGGACTTAAGGGCGTAACCACAGAGACCGGTGCAGGCCAGTGGGGTACAGCACTTTCCATGGCATGCTCATACTTCGGTCTTGACTGCAAGGTTTACATGGTTAAGGTTTCCTATGAACAGAAGCCCTTCCGCCGCGAAGTAATGCGCACATACGGAGCATCTGTAGTTCCTTCACCTTCAGAGACTACAGAAGTCGGTAAGAAGATCCTTGCCGAGCATCCCGGAACCACCGGAAGTCTTGGCTGTGCAATCTCCGAAGCTGTTGAAGTAGCAACAAAGAATCCCGGATACCGTTATGTACTGGGAAGCGTGCTGAACCAGGTACTGCTCCATCAGTCAGTTATCGGTCTGGAGGCTAAGGCAGCACTTGATAAATACAACATCAAGCCCGACATCATCATCGGTTGTGCCGGCGGCGGTTCAAACTTAGGCGGACTCATCGCACCTTTCATGGGCGAGAAACTCCGCGGCGAAGCTGACTACAGAATTATCGCTGTTGAACCTGCTTCATGCCCCAGCTTCACAAGAGGAAAATTCGCATATGACTTCTGCGACACCGGTATGATCTGCCCTCTCGCAAAGATGTACACACTGGGAAGCAGCTTCATTCCCTCAGCTAACCATGCAGGTGGACTCCGTTTCCACGGAATGAGCAGCACACTTTCACAGCTCTATCATGACGGATACATGGAAGCTACCAGCGTAGAGCAGACATCCGTATTCGAAGCAGCAGAGCAGTTCGCACGTGTTGAAGGCATCCTTCCTGCACCCGAAAGCTCACACGCTATCCGCGTTGCTATCGACGAGGCCCTCAAGTGCAAGGAAACCGGCGAAGAAAAGACCATCGTATTCGGTCTCACCGGAACAGGATATTTCGATCTGGTTGCTTATGAGAAGTTCCACAACGGTGAAATGAGTGACGAGATACCTACTGATGAGCAGCTTCAGGCTTCGTTTGCAAAGCTGCCTAAAGTAGAAGCTTAAGATTTAAAACAGTTAAACCCCAATTACCCCCCTATGAATAACCCCGTGTACTCAGGTACACGGGGTGTTTGTTTAGTGAAACTTCCCACATATATTCTGTAGGATGCAGAACGACGACTCGCACAGTTTCGGAACCGATGCAACGCCTTGTGAAACTAATCGCTAACAGCCCCTAGTTATGCGTCATATGCGAGCCGGCGAAGATCTCACCGTCTCGCAGCCCTATGCCGCATAACAATGGGCTGTAAGCGCTGGATTTCCCCAAGGCTAAATACGCATCGTGACCGTTCCGAAACATGTGTGAGTGTCGTTCTGTTACAGACTTTGTGTGGGAAGTTTAATTAAACTTACACAGAAATTTAATCTATGCGGTGTGGATTTTACAGTTCCTTAATCCTCAGTCAAGCTTCAGCACATAGCCCTTGCTCTCCCTATCCCGACTAAGGACCACGGTGCTGTTCTTAAGATCGTAGAGGGTGCAGGAGCCGAATTCGTATATGTTTCCGATACGATCCTGGCCGACAACAGTGATTCTTACTGCATCATCCTGGGCGTAAGGGTCCAGAATTGCCCCTGTATAATGGAAGAAACCGGCATCAGGCAGATCGGAGATGCCGAGTATCTCGTACATGTCCACATCTCCGTCATCGGTGCTGATACACATATGCACAATATCTATTCCGCTGGTATTTGTGAAATAAACGCTGACTTCCTGAGTAGAAAGGGAATCGGGAGCCTGCTCCCGTACAAGGCTGTCAGGCTGTGGCTTATCATTTTCTGTAGCATCCGTGCCTGATTCCGTAGTATCACTTGCGCCCTCGTCAACCGGAACAGCTGTAAAGCCCATATCTCCCGGCGTTTCCGCATCGGAATCCGCAGCATTTCTAGCGGCCAGGTCAGCCAGAGTGCCTGTAGCCGAATCCGTAGCGGCATCTCCGTCGGAAACACTGTCCTTTCCACCCTTCCCAAGACCGCAGCCGGCAAGCAGAGACAAAGCCAGGATCATTATGGCTATATGGGAGACTGTATGAATATGTCTTGATGCTCTTTTTTTCATATTGCTCTTTATTAATTTCATCCGACAGCATCCAAGATGCGATCAGTTTCCAACAGTTACTGCAGGGGTTCCCAGGCTCTCGCTTGTCTTTATTATGAATCCCACTTCTATGCTCTCGCCTGCTGCCAG
Organism: Lachnospiraceae bacterium; assembly: GCA_017635395.1. Taxonomy (GTDB): domain Bacteria; phylum Bacillota; class Clostridia; order Lachnospirales; family Lachnospiraceae; genus NK4A136. The sequence goes on along the minus strand of JAGBLN010000055.1, from coordinate 21,222 downwards.
TGAGGAATTGAAATCCTCAGGCTTTATGCTCACGGTATTTCCTGACGCAGTGATATTGCCGCTCCAGGACTGGTCGATGCTCACATTACCGCCAAAGCTGACTGTCACGCTCCATCCTGAGATCTTGCTGCTGCTTGTATTCTTTACATTGACAACATACTGGTAGAAATCAGCCTTGCCGTCGTTCCAGTGATTGCTCTGCGTAAGTGTCACGCTTGTATTCGCAGACGAGCTGCTTGCAGCAGGCTCGGATGAGCTATTGTTGTTACTGTTATCACTTGGCTGGCTGCTCTGAGAACTGTCCGCCAGGTCAAGGGATCCCAGCGGCACGCCGTTATTAAGCACACCTACATACCACTTTCCGGCATCCGACAGATCAGACTCCGACCATCCTGATGTCTTGCTGCATCCGGAGTTTATAAGTGCCGCAGTTTCATTTTTGTTGCACAGACTCCATATACAGTAGCTTACGGAGTTTTTGTCCATCAGGTCTACCCATGCATTGGCAGAACTGAAATCATTTCCGCCGCTTCCGCTGGCATCACAGGTTCCGAACTCTGTTACAAATATAGGCAGTCCGCTGTTTATGGCATTCTGCATGGTCTTCCTAAGGCTGTCCTTATGGGTTGCCGCATAGAAATGCAGGGTATACATGATGTTGGTATAGCCTGTAATAGGATCTGCAGCCGCCTTGTCCACTTCCTGAGACCAGGTGGGGGTTCCTACTATTATTATTGCATCGGGATTGTTTTTCTTGATGACAGGTATTACCTGTTCTGCGTAACTCTTAATTGTAGGCCAGTTCACACCGCCGTTAGGCTCGTTACATATCTCATAGATCACGTTGTCATAGCCTGCATACTTTGCGGACATCTCGTCAAAGAAAGCTATGGCCTCCGCAGTGTGCTTATTGGGATCCTGGTCCTGAAGTATGTGCCAGTCTATGATTACATACATTCCCAGGTCGGTAGCATAACTTACGCCGTTATTCACCATGGTTTTCATCTGGGATGATCCGCCCTCACAGTATCCGCCATACTCTGCGGTATACATTGCAAGCCTTACGCAGTTTGCACCCCACTCATCACGAAGTGTCTGGAAGGATGCCTTATTTACATACTCAGGGAACCATGCCAGTCCATGAGTGGATACGCCCTTTATCTGGAAAGTCTTGCCATTGCAGTCCACAAGGTGTGTGCCGTTTACCTTGAGCTCACCGTGAAGGGAAACCGGCGTTCCGCTTGCCGCCTTAGGAGCAGGTGCCTCTGTCGCCGCAGCCTCAGCAGTCGGAGCTGCCGTTTCTGTTGCCGCCGCAGTAGCTGTCTGAGTTTCTGCTGCAGGCTGCTGCGCGCTTTCTTCTACAGGTGTTTCAGCAGAAGTTTCCGCAGGCTCTTCAGCCTGACTCTCTGCAGAGCCTGACTCTTCCGTGTAAGGCTCCTCTGTTGCATCCACTGTCTCAGGAACATCTTCCTCCGGCGCAGTGCTTTCCGCGTCTGCAGTGAGCACTTCGCTTTCAGCAACATTTGTGGCAGGTTCCGTTTTGGAATTCCCGCTAAGCAGGAAAACAAGTGTTGCAATACCGGCTCCGATTATGAAAGTAGCTGCGATTATTATTATCAGCTGTTTCTTAGACTTGTCCATATTAAACCTCCATGCCTGATGCAGCTCTCACGCATCAAATGTCAGATCCGCCGCTGCGGCTATGCACACTCACACGCTATCCTCACGCTGTCTTCTTATCCGGAAACTTACTGTATAAAAGCTTCAGTATTATAGGCACGCTTATACTGGATACAATTATCAGCAGGATAACTGCCGTAAAATAGCTTGAGTCTATTATACCAAGATTCATTCCTTTATTTGTAATGATCAGTGCCACTTCTCCCCTGGTCATCATTCCCACACCAATCTTTAAGCTGTCAGTCCAGCTGAACTTCATGCACTTGGAAACGACTCCGCAGCCGATTATCTTGGCAAGACAGGCCACCAGCACAAAAAGTACGGAGAAAAGTATCATATCCACCACTATATGAGAGAAGTCAGTTTTTAATCCTATCCCCACAAAGAAAATAGGAGCGAATATCATATAACTGTTGATATTTACCTTCCTGTCTATATATCCGGCGTCCCTTATATTGCAGAGTATGATGCCTGCGATATATGCTCCGGTAATATCCGCAATACCGAAATACTTCTCCGCTATATAAGAAAGTATGAAGCAGAGCCCCAGACCGATTATGGGAATACGCCTGGTGTGAGGATATCTTGCATCTATTTTCTTGAATATCTGGTAAAAAACAATGCCGAACAAAAGGGCAAGCACCAGGAATGCTACGGTTTTTAATATAACTATCCCCGGATTATTTGCAGGATCTTTCATTCCCAGCACAAAGGTAAGTACTATGATTCCTATTACATCATCAATTATTGCCGCGCTGAGTATGGTCTGCCCTATGGTGCCCTGCAGGTGTCCCATCTCCTTAAGCGACTCAACGGTAATGCTTACGGAAGTAGCAGTCATTATGCTCCCTATAAAGAGTGCTTTGAAAAAGCTCTCGGAGCCCGGACCTTCAGTTCCGTAAAACAAAGCATATAAAAGCGCGCCTCCGGCCAGGGGCACTGCCACGCCAAAGCATGCGATAACAAGCGCCTTTATGCCGGTCTTCTTAAGTTCCTTGAGATTAGTCTCAAGACCTGCTGAGAACATTATCAGTATGACACCGATCTCAGCCATCTGATTTATAAAGTCGCTGGGGGCTACCCATCCCAGCAGGCAGGGTCCAATTATAAGGCCGGCCACGATTTCGCCTGCTACTGCAGGTATCCTGCATTTCTTGGCCACCAGTCCCATAAATTTAGCCGCAAGAATGATGATCGCAAGGTCTCTGAGTATTATGTAGGTTTCCATAGTTTCCTTCCTTTTCGAACGGCCCCCCATTCCGTTCATTTTATTTCCTTAATAAACAACCCTTGTATAATATCATCTTTTATTTATTTTTCAAGAATTATCGAATAAACATTCAACCAACATTCAGTCAGCATATAAAAAGCCGCCACATATATGGCGGCTCTTAAATATTTCCCACTTGCCGAACTGTCTGTACAGAACAACGCTCAACTATTCAATAATATTTACCGGATCAGTCAGCGGAATTGATACCCGGTATATCCATAAGTTCCGGAAAACTGTTTATCGTGTAATCCGGCTCAATACCTTCGCCGAAACCATACGCTGCATGTATAAAGGCTACTCCTGCCTCCCTGCTGGCAATCTCATCCTTGGCTATGTCACCTACATATACCGGATTTTTCATATTCAGCCTTTCTGCTACCAGCTTTATGTTCCCTGCTTTCAGCAGACCACTGTCATCGGGGCAGAGATGGTCTTTTATAAAAGGTTCAATGCCGGTCTTCCTCATGACCAGTTCTATATAACCCGCCTGGCAGTTGCTCACAATCGCAAGTATATGATTTTCAGCCAGCTTCTCTATCGTCTCCTTCACGCCCGGATAAACAATGCCGCCATTTTTTTCAAGATATTCAAATTCATACCTGCTGCACAGCGGCTCAAATACCTCTGTATCTTCCTTAGCCGCATCAGGCACCAGGCTTTTGAATATCTCATCCATCGGAAGCCCAAACAGACCTTTTAATTCCTCTGCGGTCGTCCTTTTCTCGTAACCCAGCTCCTTAAAGGCATCATTCCATGCCATTTCCACCACGTTAGTGGAATCCCATATGGTTCCGTCTATGTCAAAAATTATACCGTCGTACATAATAAATCCCTTTCTATCTTTTCCCTGTCCTAATAAAACTAATCAGCTCTTCTAAATCATCGAATTCATCATAGTCTCCCATGATGCCTTCCCTATGATAAACAATGCCTGCCTTTTCATTCTCCTCCAGACGGTCCAGCAGTTCCTCAACACCGTATCTTCTCGCATACTCAGCAAAGGCCCTTGCCTTGATCTTTTCTGCATATAGGCCCTTACGGCATTCTGCAGGCTGGCACTCATAACATCCGCTTATATTCTTGTCGATGCCGCACCTGCGGACTTCACACCACTCCGCATCTTTGCACCAGGAAAGCTCCTTAAAGCCGTCCCTTTTGCATCCCTTACATTCAACATTTTCTGAGCACAGACAGCAGGCTAAGCCGCAGCGTGCAATTCCAAGTTCTCTTTTCATATTCCTCCATTCTGAGCTCAAATCTCTGGTGAAAAACCGGCTATTGCAGAGCGATTTCTCACACCACCTCCAAAAATTGCTATAATTATTTTATGAAAAAAACTGACATTAAATTCAACTACAACCTGCGACCTTCGGATCCTGCCCTTTTCAGGCAGGCCTGCGACAGACAGGTGCTCCGTCTGCAGCATGCTGACGGAATTGGTACCCTTGGTGAAAAAAGTGTGCATTCCGTTCTCAAGTATTATTACCTGCCCCGTCCCGAATGTCACGAGATCCCGATTGACCGTTACGTGGCAGATGCTTGCTGCGATGGCGAAATATTCGAGATACAGAGCAGAGGCTTTCATGCACTCAAAGGTAAGCTCTCTGCTTTTCTTCCTGATTACGATGTAACTGTCGTCTATCCAATAGCCGCAATAAAGTGGCTCCGCTACATAGATCCCGACACCGGCGAGTTACTTTCTCCAAAAAAATCTCCTAAAAAGGGACATCCTTATGATGTATTAAGCGAGCTGCTCAACATCAGGGATTTTTTAACTGATCCACATTTCCATCTCATACTTTGCATGCTGGAAACAGAGGAGTATGTGGTGCTGGACGGATATGGTAAAAACCGCAGACATCACGCCACCAAGGCTGACAAGATCCCCTTAAATATAATAGAAGAAATTTCCCTTACAGAAGCAAATGATTATCTCTCTCTTTTGCCTTGTGGCTTTACAGAAAGAGAATCCTTCACCACCAAAGACCTCGCTGAAAGCTCAGGCAGGTCTTTGGATAATGCGCAGTGCTTCTGCTATCTGCTGAAACACCTAGGACTCATCACATCCGACGGTAAGCAGGGGCGGTACAATCTCTACCGGTTTTAATTCAGTAGATATAAAACTTCCCATTCACAATCCTAGATAGAACGGCACTCGCAATTGCATCGGTTCCGGCGCATATGCGAGTTGTCGTTCTGCTTCCACAGACTATATATAGGAAGTTTTTGCAACATTGATAAAACAAAACACTGTACCGACTCTCATCAGTACAGTGTCTAATTACTCTAAAATCTTCTATTATCAGTCAATCTTGAGATCCTTCCACTGATCGTGAGGAACAAGACCGATATAAGTCTTACCTGTGTTCAGTTCAAGAGGCATTCCGCTCTCAACCTCGAAATAGTAGGTGTTGGAATCCTCACCCATCTTCTGCCAGGTAATCTCTATAGCCTTACCGTTTGTGCAGTAGTAACCGCTCTTGGGTGAATCAACAAGCAGGTAGTATGCCATATATCCATGCTCATCCAGCTGTACGAAATCAACATCCTCAATGATGACATTCTTGAATGACATTACCTTATCGCCATCAAGGGGATCGATGTGTGCATCACCATAGGTGTAGTACTCATAAACGCCCTCATCCTCGTTGTACTTAAGGGTTGAGCTTGTATGCTGCATAGGAAGCTTGATCTCTGTAGCATCTGTAGCACCTTCATCAGATGTAAGCTCTCTGTTTCCACCCTTGCAGAATGTGAAATCAGGTCCTGCATAGTGATCATTGTATGTGGTGCTGTAGCCAGCGCTCTCAATCCTGTCGATCAGGCCGTCATATGACTTGCCTGTAGAAGGATTTGTGTAGTCATTAGATGTAACATACTCTGTAAACTCAGTAGCCTTTCCGTTTGAAAATCTTGCGAAACCGCCGCTTAAGTTATTTGTATAATCCTTGGAAACATACTGCTGTATGTAGTAAGGACCACCGTCATGGATAAGGATGGCATTCCACTCACCTGCAAGGATGAAGTTGGAAGGTCTTGCGCTACGAACTGAACCGAACTGCTCAATATTTCCCCAGTCCTTAACGATGCACATAAGTCTTGTGATACGGCCATTAGCAGTACTGTTCATAAGCTCGTAAACAACATCTGCCTGGTTAAGTCCCATATGAGGATAAGCATATGTTTCATTATCTACCATTACTGCTATAGGTCTCTGATCCTTGAGATCCTCGCTTATGATCTCATTAGTGATCTCGCTTCTGTACATACCGTCAGGAACTACCTCTTCTTCATCTTCGGAGGATCCCTCTTCCGGTGCCTCGGTTGCCTCGCCGGGATCTTCAGAATTGCCTGAAAGATCAAGCTCTACAACAGCCTGCTCAGGTTCACCGGGATCTTTCTCACATCCACTCATCAATACAGCCGTAGAAAGAATGGCTGCAACAAATAAAGTTCTCTTTTTCATTATTCCTCCTTCTGCCGCTTTAGCGGCTACGCGAAGAGAATTTGTGTATACAAATTCTCTGATGCGATAAAGAACATTGAGCCGCTTTGCGACATCGATGTTCAGTTAAAAGAAATGCTATCGAGCATTTCTTTTAAACATTTTCCTCCCGTCATGTAAGCATGACATTACTTTTAATTTTTCCCACACACTACTAATTATCAATATAGGGAAATTATTGCAAAAAAATAAATTTTTCAAAAAATAAAAATGTTCCTGGGCGGATTCGAACCGCCGGCCTTTCGCTTAGGAGGCGAACGCTCTATCCTGCTGAGCTACAGAAACACGGTAAACATTATTCAGTTGGTGTCCACGGATTGCTCCGCCTCTATTCGGCTACAGCAATCCGTTAACACGAACACTATGATAATAAACTTTTAACAAAATTGCAACAGAAAATTATGCAATTCTGATAGCAATTCCATCTGCCCCTATTACATAGGTGCCACCGTCCTCGGCAATTACGGTTGTATTGAACATCATTGCACCGGTTGCAGGATCAAAATAGCAGAGGGCACCGTTCACAACCTGAAGGCCTACCTGCATAGCTCCGGTCTTAGGATCGAAGTAGCAGAAGGAGTTACCTACAGGAACAAGCCCCTTCATCTGTGCACCGGTTGCAGGATCGAAATAGTAGGTATTTGTTCCGTCTGAAACAAGTCCTGTAAGCATAGCAAATGATGCCGGATCAAAGTAGTATGTAGAACCGTTGATTATCTGGAAGCCTACCTTTGCAGCACCTGTCTTAAGGTCGAAATCATAGAACTTATCACCGATGGGAACAAAGCCCTTAACCTGTGCGCCTGTGCCCGGCTCAAAGTAATATGTATTTACGCCGTCTGAAACAAAGCCTGTCATCATTTCGAATGTAGCAGGATCGAAGTAGCAGTTCACACCGTTGCCCACATTCTGGATGCCTGCCATAGCATATCCGTTCTGGTCGAAGAAGTAATTCTTGTCGCCGATAGGATTGAAACCTGTAAGCATATGACCGTCTTCAGCAAAATACTGTCTGTGAAGGCCGTCATTGAACCAGCCCTTTACCATTGAACCATCGGCATTGAAAAGGAAGGTCTGTCCGGAAATCTTCTGGAAACCAACCAGCATCACGCCGTTTCCGTCAAAGTAGTACATATTGTCGCCGATAGTCTGGAAACCTGTAAGCATATGACCGTCGGTCGGGAAGTAATACCTGGTGCAGATGCCGTCATTAAACCAGCCCCTTACCATGGAGCCGTCCTCAGCAAAGAGATACTTGAACTCGCCTACAGCTGTAAGCCCCTTTGCCATTCTTCCGTCTTCTGCGAAGTAGTAAGTTTTCTCAGCGATGTTCTGGAAGCCGGTAAGCATATGGCCGGATGCATCAAAATAGAATGTTCCGTCTCCGATAGGATAGAAGCAGTTTGCTACCATGTGGCCGTCGCCGTCTACAAAGTAACGGAATCCGCCATAGTCAGCAAAACGGTTGCGCTGCATCTTATAATTCTCGTAGTAATACCAGAAGCCTTTTCTCTGAATGAGACCGGTATTAATGATCAGCTGGCTGTAATCCTTGAACTGATAGTCGATATCAACATGTCCGGATATGCCGGCCATGGTACCCTTGTCGGTAGCCTGCCATATGCTCGCATCCGGTATCTGGCAGGATGATGCATACTGTGCAACCCACTTGTCATAGTAAACAGGGCCGATCTTCTGAGTAAAGAAATATTTATTGGCATATACCATCGGGTAGTATCCTGCCGATTCTATGATAGCACAGAAGGTATTGCAGATAAGAGCGTTCTGCTCGGGTGTCATTCCTTTATGAAGGTCACTCTCTATATCGATAACCACAGGCATACTTACCTGATAGGGCTCGATCATTGCAAGGACTAACGCCGCCTCAGCCGCTGCCTGCTCAGGTGTTACCGCAGTAGTGTAATAATAAACACCTGTCTTTATACCGGCTGCTGCCGCCCCGGTCATATTTACCGGGAAATACGGATCCAGGCCGCTCTTGCCGTTTCCCACACGCACGATAGCGAAGCTTACGCCTGCTGCCTTTACCTGGGGCCAGTTGATAGCTCCCTGCCATTTGGAAACATCAATTCCTACTGCTATCGCACTGGACGAATCCGCAGCGGAAACCTCTTTCTTGGGGGCAACGGTCACCAGCGCAGTCAAAGACACGACTACCGTAAGCATCACTGCCATAGCAGTGGTCATCACGCTCTTAAAAACACTCCTCCTCATTCTCTCTCTCCTCATTTTTGTTATGTATTGTATTTTACGAATCGCTATTCAGGGTAGCCCGAAGCACTTGCTGCTGAGGGCGTACTAAGGAATAATTTTGACAATGGCAGCCCGCCATTTGCGAAGCAAATCTTCAATTGCGGGCTGCGGTAACCAGAAGAACCGCCAGGTTCTGAATGGTTACCTGATCTCAGTCTGTCCGCCCATGTAAGGCCTGAGTGCCTCAGGTATCCTTACGCTGCCGTCAGCCTGAAGGTTATTTTCAAGAAAAGCAATAAGCATTCTGGGGGGTGCTACCACTGTGTTGTTCAGGGTATGTGCCAGATACTTGCCGTCCTTGCCGTTTACACGGATCTTAAGACGTCTTGCCTGTGCATCACCGAGATTTGAGCAGCTTCCTACTTCAAAATACTTCTTCTGTCTGGGACTCCATGCCTCTACATCCAGGGACTTAACCTTGAGGTCTGCAAGGTCACCTGAACAGCACTCCAGAGTCCTTACAGGAATATCCATGGAACGGAAGAGGTCAACGGTATTCTGCCAGAGCTTGTCAAACCACATAGGTGACTCTTCCGGCTTACATACAACGATCATTTCCTGCTTCTCAAACTGGTGGATCCTGTATACACCTCTTTCCTCCACACCGTGTGCGCCCTTTTCCTTACGGAAGCAGGGTGAATAGCTGGTAAGAGTGTAAGGAAGCTTGTCCTCTTCCACGATCTGGTCTATAAACTTACCTATCATGGAGTGCTCACTTGTACCGATGAGGTAAAGATCCTCGCCCTCGATCTTGTACATCATGGCATCCATCTCAGCAAAACTCATAACGCCGGTCACTACATTTGAACGGATCATGAAAGGAGGTACGCAGTATGTGAAGCCTCTTCCTATCATAAAGTCTCTTGCATATGCGATAACTGCGGAATGAAGCCTTGCGATATCACCCATTAAATAGTAGAAACCGTTTCCTGCTACACGCCTTGCAGCATCCAGGTCGATACCGTTAAATCTCTCCATTATATCTGTATGGTAGGGAATCTCGAAATCAGGAACTACAGGCTCGCCGAACCTCTCGATCTCGACATTTTCGGAATCGTCCTTACCGACGGGAACTGAAGGATCGATCATCTGAGGGATGACCATCATTATCTTTGTAACCTTTTCCTCCAGCTCGGACTGCTTTGCTTCAAGGGCTGCCAGCTTCTCGGCATCTGCCTGTACTTCAGCCTTTACCTTTTCAGCCTCGTCCTTCTTGCCCTCTTTCATAAGAGCACCGATCTGCTTGGACAGAGCATTCCTTGCTGCCTTCAGGTCGTCAGCCTCTCTCTGGGACTCGCGTCTTTCCTTATCGAGAGCAATTACCTCATCAACAAGGGGAAGCTTATCGTCCTGGAATTTCTTTTTGATGTTTTCCTTTACCGCATCAGGATTTTCTCTTAAAAATTTAATGTCAAGCATGTTTCCTCCCGAAGTCTGTGACTTCTTATATTAAAAAATTTAATATTATCAGTTGCCCTTCACCGCAATCTTAACAGCCTCTGCTTCCTCAGGGGAAAGATCTATATTGCACTTTCCTGCTCTTATCTCTTTAGTATAGGAATAGCATCCGCTGCTGGACTGTACTGAATCCAATAATACACCGTCATTATTCTCATCAAGGAGAGCAAGAGAAAAGCTTAGCTTACCGCCCATTTCCTTGAAGGCATCATACTTGACCATGCCCATCTTCTGGAAAGCAGTGCGGTGCTTCTTGAAAAGCTTTGCAATGTCATCAGCATTGGTCTGGTCATTTGCGATCAGGATATTTACATTTTCCGTAAGGGTAGCAATATCCTCTTCCAGAGAAACTGCTGACGAACCAAGCATGAATCTCTCGTAGCGCTCCTTAAGCTTGTTGTGCTTAACGATCAGCACTATCAGAAGCACTATGACCACGATCAATAGTACATATGCTATTATCAGGAAAATGGCAGGGTCTACTGAACCCAGGCCTATTGCCGTCATTATTCCGCTGTTCATAAAACCTTCCTTAAAATAATGTATAAAACAGTATTTTTATCTCATCAGCAACTCAAAAAACTTTTCAAATTCATCGCTGCTGTAGAACTCTATCTCAATCTTGCCCTTTTCTTTGTCATTAAGAGGAGCAGAAACCTTTGTTCCCAGCTTCTCTGCAAGCTTACCCGCAAACTCATCATAGTGAACCTGATACTTCTCCAGATCCTTCTTAACCTTAGGTTTGGGAGGAGTCTTAAAAGTCTTGACTAACTGCTCCACCTGGCGTACGGAAAGCTTCTGCTCGTAAGAAGTCTGCGCCAGCTTGTACTGCGTATCCGTTTCTTCTATAGCAAGAAGCGGACGGACATGACCGGTGGTAAGCTTCTTATCAATGACCATATCCCGCACTCTCTCGTCAAGCTTAAGCAGACGGAGGCTGTTGGTAACGGCAGTACGGCTCTTTGAGACCTTTTCCGCCACCTGCTCATCTGTAAGCGAGTACTTATCCTTGAGACTCTTATACCCCAGAGCCTCTTCTATGGGATCCAGATCCTCACGCTGAAGATTTTCTATAAGGGCGATCTCTGCGATCTGCTGTTCGCTAAGATCCCTTATTATTACCGGGACCTCCGTAAGACCTGCAGCCATTGCAGCACGCCATCTGCGTTCGCCGGCGATGATCTGGAAATGATCACCACGGTCTTTTACCAAAATAGGGGTCAGTATGCCCTGCTGCTTGATGGACTCAGCCAGCTCTGCAAGACTCTCCTCATTAAACCTGTGCCTGGGCTGTTCTTTATTCCTCTCTACCTTATTAATAGGAACAGTTTTTAACACACCGTCTTTGGCCGTAAGAAGCTCGGCCTCTTTCTCAGTGACCATTTCTTTAGGATTAGAACCTAATTTACTCTGTAACAATCCCTCAAGTCCCCTGCCGAGACGCTGTTTTTTAGGTGATGGCATATTATCCTCCCTGTAGCGATTTTAACCGGACTCAGCTGATCGGTCCGTATACTCGCAATCTGCCGGCACAAAATTTCACATACGGATTTAAGTATACCACTAATGAAGAGAAATATGCAAATTCTATTCGCTGGCTGAAGTGAAAAAAACATCCCCACCGAAATGGTGGGGATGCGGATGATTGATCATATGATAAAACTAGTTGCCCACATACTCCAGTACATCATAATAATTATCCAATAACGGCTGTATATCGTTCCCGGCCTCCTTATATTCGCTGTAGCCCGGACCCGGAGACGGCATTGTCCACTTTTTACAAGTGTTCTTGGTTCTGTCCTTCTCGCCATACTGCAGTGTATTTACGTATGTTTTAGCTGCAGACCTGATTGCCAATGATTCCTTTTCAGTAACTCTAACCGGCCCTTCCGTCTCGAAAACAGATTTCTTTAAATCTTCTATCATAGGCATGAGTTTACGCGCAAATTCAATGATCTTCCCATATAACTCCTGATCTGCCGGATCAAGTTTTTTCAGGACAGCTTCCTTTATCTCCGCACTTCTATCCTCTTTCAACACCTTTGTATATACTGCTTTTTCACTATCAGTCAATGACATGCTCATTATGATCTGGCTTATCGCCGTATTCTTATCATCCTGAAAAACATCATCAAGTTCTATGGCTGCTCTGAACAATTCTTCATACTTTGCAAGCACCACACCAACATTCCGGTGATTTCGGTTAAAAGTGATCTTGTCAAACTGCTTGAAAGTATCCTTTAATTTGAGTTTCGGTTCATCAGATAAAGCAACCAGTTTACTTACATCAACCTCTGTACTTTTAAACTGCATGATAAGCCCCTGTATCGCAATGGGGAATCTCTCTTTTAAATTTTTTACCATTTGCTCAACTAAACTATCCTCATCCCAAATTCTATCCGGAATATGATACAGTGCTCCATAGCTGTAACTCTTCAGCGAAACCGGGTGGTCCGGAGAATCAATCCTATCCCGCTTAGGATAATACATTCTCGGCAGATCACTTATCAGCCTATGTTTTTTTCCCATGTAATACAGTTTTGCAGTTCCCGCAAGGTGATCCGGAACATCTTCCCAGTAGTATTTTTTAAATTTTTCGCTCTCTTCCAGATAGCCGGCCTTCATTTTTTCCCAGCCTTCAGCTTCTTCTTTCTTCCTGATTTCTATAGCTCTCTTTTGCACCTTACTTATATGCATTCCGGCAACAAGGTTCAGGTATCCGTCTTTTGAAGTTTTATTGATTGCGTCAAAGTTCTTGTTTTCTATTAATGCCTTTGCAAGATTTTGTCTTCTTAACGCATTTTCAGCATCCATTCTCAGCGCATTTTGCCTTACTTCGTTTGTTTTCAGCTGCCGGTCTATTTCTTTTACCCTTTTTTTATCAGCAGCCTGAGTTGATGTAAAAATAGATGCTCTCTCTCTCCGCAATTTGTCTTGTTCAGTTTCAATTTTTTCACAATCAAAATCTGCCTTATCCTTTGCTTTATTCATCTCTGCATAAATTTTCTCCAGTTTATTCCTAGGAATGGCACGAAGCTTTTCAGGATCCAGCATTGCCATCTCGGGATGTAATTCCAGTGCCACTTGATATCTGAATACGGAAGAAAAAGTAGTCAGGCAGCCTGCTACAAACTTCAGTCTTTCGTACTTGGCATCCGAAAGTGCTCCGCCTACATTTTCATACCTTTCGATAAGCCTGTCTATTGCCGCTATGACATCGGCGTTTGTTTTGAAAAAATCATAGTTGTCTATAAGTTCCTTATTATCACTATACTCAAAATCCTTCAGGTCCAGCTTTATGATATGGTCAAATACTTCTTCCAGTCCAAGTCTTACTGTTTTTTCAGCCTCCTTCTTCGCTTCCGATTCCGCCGTGCTATTCTGACATGTCACCACTGCAGTCAAAAATTTCGCACGCTTTCTTTCATCGAGCAAACGGACGCATTCATATTCATCTCTGATGGAAGATACACCTTGTATTTTTAAATACTTGGCATTTTCGCGGCATATCCGCTTATTACACTCTTCCGCTTTACTTTTCAGATCTGTTATTTCTATACGCTTTTTGGTATAAGCTGCCTTCAGTGCAGATGCTGTCTTGCTGTCCATTTTTTTACCAAAAAAGACCTCATACGATCCGGCGGCAATGTCCTCGGGATAATATTCCGGCAGTTCCTGTGCTTTTCCGGCACTCAATCCCAGATATGCATCGTCCATATCTTTATAGTAGGACCCGGCAAATCGCTGAACGCCAATGTAGGATGCATTCTCAACAACTGTATCTAACGATTCCGTTTCGTTTGCCTGATTTCTATTGCGATGATCTTGTATATAACCAGCTATCTCCTTCGTTGACTTTACTATAATTTTACATAAATCTTTATACCGCTTATCATTTAACAGCTTGTCTTTGTAAATACCGGCCGCATCAGCAAGGGTTTTTATCTTTTTTATGTCATTTTTTGTGAAATATTCATTTCCGGCCGGATCGAAACCGGAAAAATTATTGAAACTGTTCTGTGCTATAGCCAATCTTATTCCGTAACGATTTAGTTCAACAAGATATGAATGATAAAGATCAAGTTTCCCATCCAATTCACGCATCCCTGCATTTACGCCGTCGTCAGCCAGTCCCTTTGCCAGTTCATGAGGGAATCTGATATTGCTTATCAGCTCTTGTATAGCATATTTATCCTCTTCACTGACACTTGCAAGGTATTTCGTGCAGTCGGAATATTTTACACTACGCTGGAAATTATTCTTATATAATTCTATATCCGCTTCCAGCCCTCCCCCTTTCTCATGCTCCTTAATGTCCATTACTGCAGCTATGGCCTCAGACTCTTTAAGCTTCTTATTATTCTTCTTTATTTGAGACAGATAAGGTTCATAAGACTCATATATATTATTTAATATGGACTTAGCCTCCTCATAATCATTCTTTTTTTCTTCCTTTGATGTTTCTATTACTACTACGCCTTCTTCATTCTCGTCATTTTTATTCTTCTTACTGCGTTTTTTATCTTTTAATCTTCCCGATAGCAATTCCTTCTCAATTTTGGAGGCAGTCTTACCTTTAGCATAGGATACAGTCTTTATCTTGCCTCCATTACCATAATGCGCGATAGTTCCACTACCGTTTCTTCTTTCATACATAGCATTCAGATAATCCTCGACAATGGGGTCTTCTGTATCATTTATTCTGGTCAGAATCTCCTGATTAGTCATGCTGTCTACATCTTTAGCTGCCAAAAGCGCATAATAAGGGGACCTGATAAGTCTCATACGCTGCTCATAATCCGCCATGATCATTTCCAGTACTTCTTTTTTTGCACGCAGTTTGTCTGCTATGGGCGCTATGCGTTCATCTTTCTCCATTTCCAGCAGCATTTTGCCACAATGTGAAAAAGCACGGATAGCTGCATATTTTGCTGAGAAATTCCTTGTAAATTCCTTATCATCTGAGTAATTAAATACATCAAGATCAAGTTTTTCAAGGTCAAGGAGCATATTTACATATTCTTCCTTGTACTCTGCCGGATCTATCAGATTCCTCACCCTGGAAAGAGTATTCTTTTGATTCCTTTTAGGAAGCTTTCTGAAAAATGATTTTGCATCAGACTTGTCCTTGCTAAGCTCCGTATGTTTTTTCCACTCCGCATAAAATGCAATATCCTTTACTAAATTGCCGTCTATCTTATCATGTAATCCTTTAAGATGGCTTAAATCCAGCATCGATTCGTCAAGAGCATGCGTACCATATTTCATTGCGCCTTCAGGCAAAGTCTCGTTGAGTACGGACACAAAAGCAGCCTGTCTGCCCTCCGCAAACAGATTTGTTTCTTTTATCATCGCTGCCTGGCGAACCGCTTTCTCTTTGAACTTTTTTCCCCGCTTGGTTCTCTGGGACTGACTGTAAGCCTTTATTTCAAAGCCACCCCCACTTGTATCTACTTCCTTTGCCTTGACCGGACTTTCCCATTTCACCTCTTTTAAAGACTTGAGATAACCTTTTGTTTCGAGGTACTCCTGAGCAGCATCAAGTTCTTTATCCAGTTTCGCTTTTTGGGGTATTTTACGTTTAAGCAGCCAGGGTGAGGACTCCAGAATTGCTTCATTACTGATATAACTTTCCAGCTGATCTTCACTTGCCAGTTTATCCAGAATTATGTCCTTCTGTTCCTCTGCTACTTCCGCAGACAGATCCCCCATTCTGCTCATATCCATGGGTGTATTCCATTTGCCGAGCTCTTCTTGGGTTACATTTGTGTCAAAGAGAGCACTTACTTTTCCCTGTTCCTTCTCACTTAAACTTTCTCTTCCGTAATCCATTTTCTACCTCCCCTATGCAAGTATTCCGCTGATTGTACGGCCTTCTCTTGAAAGCATCGATTCATCATCCACAAGCTTTTTCGCAAAAGCTTCCACCTTTTTATCCATGGTAACAAAAAGGATCTCATATTTTCGAGCGTTTCCGGATTTTTGAACCTCAACACTAAGACGCCTTAATATATCCGTAAGCGCTGTCGCATCCTTTTCAAAAATAAACATATACAAAATCACTATTGTATTTTTTTTCTTCTGGCAAAGGAGGCACGCCCCGGGCTCACCCGTTTTTTCATTAAAAGCAAAATATGAAATATCCGGGGAGAGAGAGGCATCATCCACGATATCTGCATCCACATCCGCTGCATATAATGCTTTTTTGAATTTGTTCTTTGCAGTAACGGATAATTCGGAAAGGCTTTTTACCTTATGTCCGCCGTTTATCTTTATCATTTTTATGAAGGAATTTGAGTCCAGAAATGATTCTGCCGGTACCTTGTATGCGGTGCCGTCTCTGAAAATAAGAAATCCTTTATTTAAGAAAAATCCATGCAAATCCTTTGCTGATTCCGGATAATTCACATGAATGGGCAGTGATCCCATATCGATTGCCAGCTTCCTTACTGCCATAAGCATGGTGGAAGCCACTCCGCATCTTCTGTAATCTGGCGCCACATAGATATAATCCAGTATCAGGGCATCCCCTAAAATATCAAAGAGACAAACGCCGCAGGCCGTATCATCCGCGATTGCGCCTACACAGATCTTGTAATCTGCAAGAGAAAGACCGGGCATCAGCGGCCTAAAAGCTTTAAGATTTTCTTTCCCGATCCCTGTAATTGTTATGTCCATATATGACCCCCCCCTTGTATTTTTTTCTTAGTATAGCATATACTTTTTACACCGTTTTTTCAATGCTGTAAAAGTGATGGTCGCAGACTTCCACCATTTTGCTAATCACTTCATGACTTTTAACAGAAAATACAGATATAGAGAATAAACAAAACTGCCGCTATACGCTTACACATATATCGGCAGTTGAAATAATCTTATATTATTTCTGTTGATTATTACGAAATTACAGCCTTTAACTTATCGCCAGAAGACTTTCTTCTACTTCCCTAACCTGCTCTACAGTATAACCACATAATTCTGCTACTTCTTCTGCCGTCTTGCCGGAGCGTAACATATTGGTTATAACTCTGACACTTTCGCTTTTCTGACCTTCATAACGGCCATCCTCATATCCCTCGTCCCTCGCATCCTGTATTATGACCCATTCCTTCATATACTGTGCCCTCCAGACCTCATTCCTACGTGCCTTTGCTACGGCAGAATTTAACTTTTCTGTCAGTTCATCACTTGCACGACCGGTACCAATGAACTCATATAAATTCCTGATACCATCCGGAATATCTTCACCCTCATACTTACAATTATAAAACACTTTTTCTGTTCCGTCATCAAGACATAATTCCAGATCTTCATCACACCTTTCATGAAATGTATACCTGCTCAGTCCCTGCCCAAAAGGGTCGAACGTACAAATGAAGATCACCCTGCTCTCCGGAAGAAGCTTGTACGAAAACTTCTTATCCATAAAATCAATATCTATTGCCCCTTGATAAAACCTGCTACGTCTGGGAAGTTGATGCTGCCCTACCGTTTTATGGTTAAGGTTCTCCATCTCGGCATATGAGAGCACTTTTCGGGAGCCGCTCGCCGCTTGAAGCGGGTCGTGGCGCTGTTTCCCCGGATGGGAGCATCCCGTGTATTTCCATAATGTGATTCGCCGGAAAAATTCCGCGCTTTCTGTTTGCTGCAACCGGAGGTCACAGAATTTTTCAGTTATCTGTAATTGACAACCGACTCCACTTAATTTACACTGTGTATATACCTTGTATATACATCATGGAGGAATGAAATGGATACACAGATCAAAGCATGGGGAAACAGCCAGGGTGTAAGGCTGCCCAAAGAAGTACTTACAGAGGCAGGTTTTCAACTGGATGAAACTTTGGAGATTACTGTCTCGCAGGGTGAGATAATCCTGCATAGAGCATTCCGGCACAAAACGCTCAAAGAAAGAGCTGCTGCCTATGGTGGAAAACTGATGCTGATGGATGAAGTTGATTACGGTGATCCGGCAGGAGGCGAAATATGGTAATTTTTCCCGATCAGGGCGATATCGTAAGCATGAAAGATATCAACTTCCGTCTCCTTGTAGTGAGCACGCGATTTTTTAATGAAAACGGTGGCATTATAGCCTGCCCTGTCATGAAAGTTGCAACCGTGAGTCCCCTCCATATCGCTATCGATTCTTCAGATACAACAGGAATCGTTATCTGCGAACAGATGAAATATTTTAACCTTCACCAGAGAAGCTTCCGCGTTACCGGCAGGATAAGTCTTTACCAGATGATGGACATATCTGACGCTATACAGGGAATATTTGAGTATATATAAGATTTATTTCCACTGCAGCCTGTGCAGCTCGCCGTCTTTTCTGAGTCCCTCAAAGTCATTCTGCCTTAGAGCTTCATACAGAATTATTGCAACGGAATTGCACAGATTGATCGAACGGGTATCCTCATACATAGGTATACGGATGCAGGTTTCCTCGTTATCTACCAGGATTTCCTCAGGGATTCCCCTGCTCTCTGGGCCAAACATTATATAATCATTCAATCCGAATGATACATCTGTATAAAGCTTATGAGCCTTGGTGGTTGCCATCCAGATTTTCGGATGATTGTTTTTATCCAGGAAATCCCTGTAGTTTTCATATTCACAGTGATCAAGCTTAGGCCAGTAGTCTAAGCCTGCCCGCTTAATCTCTTTCTGATCAAGAGAAAAGCCTAACGGCTTTATTAAATGAAGACGCGAATTAACGGCAACACAGGTTCTGCCTATGTTGCCGGTGTTGTATGGTATTTCAGGTTCGTAAAGTACTATGTTCATGTCATTTTCACCTTTGGATAATATGTATGAACGCTTCTTACAGGATCAAAGAAGGCTACCGATTTCGTCTGGTGTTCATGTAACGGATAAATCTCGCCTGTGATTACAGCCTGATTTTTCTTGTTGTAAACCATTTCTCCGGGTCCCGAAAGCTTTACAATAGTTTTCGCTTTGTCTGTATATTCTATTTTCTTCAAACGGAACATCTTCACCAGGCCAGGAGCATTTTCTCCGTTCTTCTGTGCATGCTTATGCTGAAGTGCACTCTTCCCCACGATATCCAGAATACTCTTTCTTGTCAGCTGGTTTAGATCATTGCTGTCATTACTAAGGGGATTCTTCAGTATCAGATCATCGCCGTCTATACCTACTACAGTCTGATAATGCACACTGTAGCCTATGCCTATAGGAGTATTTTCCCGAAGCGCATTAACTACAGCCTCCTTAAATACAAGAACCTGCTCATCTATTGTCAGTCCGCCATTATCCTTAGTAGAACAGATTATTCCTCTTTCTTCCAGGGAATACCCTTTTGCTTTTCCAAGTATATAATCCGCATAATCACTTATGTCATTATAGTTATTCCTGTTTTGGTCGAAAAAATCACCTTTCTTGACTCCATAGCTCTTTACATCTTTTATCTTTACATCATACCCTGCATACCTTAGCAGATTCGAAGTGGTATCTGCCCAGCACTCATACCCACTCTGGAATTCCTTCTGCTTCACATCAGGAAGATAAATAAACGGTTTATCCTTAAATACTATTTTTTCCGTCTTTTCATCTATCAGTGCCATAAGGTGCTTTTTCCTAAAAGGCGTTATCAGGCTTAAATTTGCTATGGTCCGTTTGACAAACAGAAGATCCATCATGTCAGAAAGGCCATTTATAATCTCTTCAGTCTTCTTGGACTCGTCTGTTAATACCCTTCTACGCTCTATCTCCTTAAGTTCATTCAGAGCCTTCGTCTTATCCTCCTCATTAACAGCTACCAGACCTTCCTCGCTATCATACTTATATTTTACATTATTTTGAATTCGAGCCTGCAGCGTTTCTACAATATACGCATTTACCCCCGGATCCTGAGAAACATCCTGCGACTCAACTATATGGTTTATCAGATAATTGAGCAGGCTATTGTCCTGAATCCCATCTATATAATTGTATGTTTCATTACTTACATTCTCTATATCCCCTATCTGCCTGGCAAGTTCAGCGCGGTTTGTACGGCTTTTCATCATCTTACCGTTATCGTAATACTTCTTTCCATTATTCTTTACTAGATATTTTCCAATAATCTTATCATCTAACTTAGCAGTATTATAAAGCCCCTCATTATAATCAATGTGGGAATAACCACTCATTTCATAGTATTCTTCTTGTATATCTATAGTTTCTTTTGTTTCAGTTTCTTTATTCTGCTTTTCCTTCTTTTCCTTTTCT
Organism: Lachnospiraceae bacterium; assembly: GCA_017635395.1. Classification (GTDB taxonomy): domain Bacteria; phylum Bacillota; class Clostridia; order Lachnospirales; family Lachnospiraceae; genus NK4A136. The sequence goes on along the minus strand of JAGBLN010000055.1, from coordinate 802 downwards.
ATTCTCTCTTTTTCTTCGCGCTCTTTCTTTTCTCTTTCTATTCTCTCTTTTTCTTCGTGTTCTTTTCTTTCTTTCTCTTCCTTCTCTTTGGCTGCCTTTTCCTCGCGCTCCTTCTTCTCTTTCTCTTTCTCTTTCTTCTCTTTTTCTTCTTTCTCCTTAGCTGCATTTTCGTCTTTCTTATCCTTTTCCTTATCTTCAGGCTTCTTATCGTCTTTTTTCTCCTCAGACTTCTCGCCATCAATTATCGGATTATCATCTACTAATTCCTTATCTTTCTTACTTTCAATATCTATTTCGTCATTCTCATCTGACACATTCTTTTTCTTTCCGCCCCCCATAATATCACTCACCATTCTTGCTTTTTCTTTTGCAAGTCTGGGGAGTTCATTTTTTTCTTCCAGCTCCTTCCGGATAATGATCACTTCTCTGCTAAAACCTACGGACTTTCCCATAGTCCTATACAAACTGCCTATGATCATTTTGGATTTTTCAGCCAAGTCCGTCAGTTCATCTAATTGCACTCTCAGATTATCGCGGTAAGCCATTATATCGTTTGGATCATTTGGAACGTCCCTGCCGGAAACCTCATGATATGTCCTGGTAATCTCCTCAAGCCTAAACAGTGCATCATGGGCATCCTGTGCATCGTTAGGATCCATTCCCAGATCATCGATTCTATTCAAATATGCCATAATAGTACTGTTAAGCCGATCCTGTCTGTATTCCTCTATTTTCTTTAATTTTTTATCAAAGAAATTCTGTTTTTTATCTTCGGGCTTTTTTTCCTGTCCTTCTTTCTTGG
>JAGBLN010000054.1 GCA_017635395.1 Lachnospiraceae bacterium | reverse complement strand
ATGGCGCATGAATACAGTATAAAGGATTGTATGTAATCAGAGTCAGGTGGCTCTGTAATCACCGGAATGATGGCTCCGTGCTAAACGGAAGGGTGGCTCTCAATTTCCGGACAGGTGGCTCAAATAGTCCCGGAGTATTCAGTAAGAAGATACTCAAAATATTTATAAGGCTTCAGGTTATTGGCCTTTGCCGTTTCAGCGATACTGTAAGCCCGTGCACTTGCCCTTGCACCTTTTTCCGAATTGATAAGGATCCAGTTCTTCTTGCCGATGCAGAATGGCCGAATCGCACGTTCGCTGGCAGAATTGTCTATAGGAACATTTCCATCAGTAAGAAAGACCCTCAGGTATTTTTCCTGATTGATGCAATAGTTCAGACCTTCGACAGTTTTTCCTTTAGGAAGGCTGGATCCGTCGTTCAGCCTTTCTTTTGCCCACGCAAAGAACGATTCAACGTGGGGCGCTACCTTTATCCGACGCTGTGCTAACCTTTCTTCGGCGGTTTTTGCTTTGAGTTTTTCATCTTCATGGTAGATGGCTGCGATTAATTCCAGTGCCTTATGTGCCACTGAAAGCCTAAGCGCCGACTGGTTCTTTTTGCCTATGGCTTTGCAGGCATCAGCAAAGTCCCGCCGTGCATGAGCCCAGCAGTTAGCGTTTATAAGACCTGCGATTTCCTTTTCAACCAGATGATACTGCTGCAGACCGTCCGTGACCAGGATCCCTTTATAATCCTTCAGGAATTCGCTTGGATACCTATGGTCCCTTGATGGCTGATATTCATAAAGGATCACCTGTCTTTCAGTATAATACTCACCAGATCGGTACACCCACATGTAACATTTGCTCCGTTCAGGCTCACCGTTGTTCAGAACCAGCACCGGTGTTTCATCGGCTTGTGTGACATGAAGCAGCTTCAGGTGGTATTTCATTCTCTGCCATAGTGGTTCGAAGTAATTATCAAATCCTATGACCCAGTTTGCCATCGTCTGTCTGCTTAGGGTAAGACCATTACGGTCAAACTCCTGCTCTATACGGTACAGTGGTATTGCATTGACATATTTCCCGTTCAGTATAGCTGCGCCAAGAGACGGCGTTACAATACTGTTGCGTATCAGGTCCTTAGGCCGATCGCCCCTCATGAACTCATCCTGATGTATGCCGTCCGTTCCGACATATACTTCAACTGTGTGTTTCTCGACGGTCCAGGATGCAGGTTCATAACGTAAACGCTTGTACTCATCGGAAGGCATCGCTTTCCAGTTGCCTTTACCGAAGAAAGCGTCAAGGTCTTCTTCCGATACCTTGTGTTCATGCGGCTCCTCTGGAAACCCGGACAGATCCTCTTCACGCTTGCCTTTTTTCTTCTTGCGTTTATAGGCCTGTACTACCTCTTCCACACATGCCTCCGCCGCATCCCTGTCTGCCAGGTTTTCTGCTTCATCGAACAGTGACAGCTGGCCGTCAATCACATCCAGCTTCTCTGTACGGCGACCAAAACGGTTCTGGTTGGCTATGCGGATCTGCTCGATGAGATTCTCAAAATTGGTATTCAGGGCCTCGATCTGATCCTGTAGCGAAAGGATTATTCCTGCCATTACAGCAGGATCCATGGTACTCAGTTCCTCAGCTGTATATTTTTTCTTTCCTATGTCTGCCATGATTTTATTGTAGCGGATATGGAAAGATAATGCCACCTTGCCGAAAAAATGCATTCGTCATTATTACCTGCCGCTCAGGGACTTCACAAGGCGTTCTCATGGCATCCGGACATTGGATGTTTTCAAAGTGCATTAAGCCTCTGTATTGCGTTGGCCTGCGATGCAGGACATACAGGAGCTTCATTTGGGGCAGTGACCATCCATGCTGCTTCCGGATTACCGCCATTAGAAAATTTCTCTGTTTTGCACAAAATCAAAAGGCTGTAGTGGCGCTGGATATCCTTACCTTCGGCTTTACCGGATTCAGTCCCTGCAACAACAGCCTGTATTCATGCTTGCTTATCGCAACAGCTTCCTGCGGGGTACGTGGCCATGAAAGTGTCCCGTTTTCAAAACGTTTGTAAAGGAGCAGGAAACCGGTTCCTTCCCACAGCAAGGCCTTTATCCTGTCGCCACGCCTGCCACAGAACAGGTACAGAGTGTCCTCCTCAAACGGCGAAACATTGTATGTCCCTTCAATGATCTGCGCAAGTCCTTCTATACCTTTTCTCAGATCCGTGTAGCCACATACAACGACAAACTTTTTGATACCGTGAGCCTCATATAGCATGGCTCACCGCCTCTACCAGCCTGACGGCCAGTTCGTCTGATGCTCCTGCGATTTCGAGCGTTGCCTTGCGGGTACGGAGTGTAATTGTTGCGGCATTTGATACGTGTTCATCAGCCGGAAGCTCTACATAAGCCAGCCCGGTGGTTGCAACACTGCGTCTGTCCGGAAGGCTTTCGACTGTGTCATTATAAAACTGCTTACGTACTTTACGGAGCCAATAGTAATACTTTTTTGAAGAGACACCGTTCTCCTCGAGCCATTGTTTTGCTGTCTGTCCGTCCGGACGATTTTGGCACTGCTGTATAACTGAAGTCCATTCAGCCATACGCACATCGGTAGTAATCTGATCCATTATAACTGTCTCCTTTCATACTCTAAAAAACTCGTTAGTTTTTTCAATTTTTTAGAGTATGACAGATTTTTTGTTATAATGGTAGGCGCATGGTTTGACGTTTACAGTGCACACAACACTACTGCCCTTGGTGATGTCCCATACAATCGTACCTCAGAGCTATGCAGAAAAAGCAAGCTTACATTAAATATTATGCCACTTTTTCGAGACGGCTCACATGACAGAATCCCCACATCGCTTGCAAACGGTGCCGCTGTATTAAGTGATCCCACCTTATATCTCAAAGATATTTTTTCGTCAAATGAAGGATTATATTTCTACGATATATCTCATCCGGAATTAATACCTGAATTGACACATGATCTGTTATCCGATCCCGAGACACTCTATTCAGGAATAGTAAAGGGGCGTCAAAAAGTTGAGCAATACCTCTCTTGGGAAGTATTCGTTAAGAAGCTGACAGGATTTCTATAAGTCGCTTAGCAAAAGACTCTCTTCCAAATTCACTTTCATATACCAGTCTCGCGTTTTGTGCTAAACGCTCATATTTTTCAGTACCTGCAATATCAACAGCTTCCACTATCCTACTCTGTAAATTTTCTACGCTACCGGAAGAGAAAAATAAAGCATTTATTCCATTTTCAAGAAAATCTGTCACGCCGCAAATATCTGATAATATGCATGGGGTATTAAGCATCATTGCCTCTACCGCCACAGTAGGCATCGGTTCCTTTCGCGAAGGTATAACAATATAATCTGAGTCGGCTATTATTTCAAGCATCTTATCATGCGGAACACTCGGCATAACATGCACATTGTCTGATTTTTTTGTAAGCTCCATTGCCGGCAGATAAACCGCTTCATCTACTTCGGTAAGATCACCAAAAAAACTGATTTCTATTCTTTCTTTTATTTCTGATAGCAAGCCTGATATTGCCTTGCACAGTATATCCTGTCCCTTTACATAAGCGAAAAGACCGACACACACAAAACTTACTTTATCCCTCACTTCGACATGCTTTTTTGCCTGAAAATCATCAATTCTATCCGGCACGCAAAACGGTAAAAGCCCCGCAGCATTGTATCCCGCCATCCCTGTTATAAGTCTGTTGGTAACAGGACTCACACCATACACTCTGACATTTCTCTTTATCTGATCCCACTGTGGCAGCCTCCCCTTGTAATATGCAAAATAATTCTCGTGCTCATGAATCCACCAGATGGTATAAACACCCGATTCCACACACAAAGGAATGACGTCACAACATACAAGCGTATTGACCACTATCACATCAAATCCGCGCATAATCGGCACCATCTGTTCCCCCATAAGTGCCAGTCCCGGCATGATTATGACATCTATTCCTGCAGACTCCCATTCGGTTTTAGCTGGTCCATCTGACAGCGAAATGACAGCAACTGCATTCCCCTCCGATTTGCTGCAGAGTATCATATCCAGCAGCACATTCGGTGCACCGGTCCTTGTAAGCTGATGTGTGATGTACAAAATTTTCTTTAAATTCATATAGTCCTTAACATCTTTGCAAGTTGTTCACAGTATGAAAAGCCTTTTTTCACCCTTTCATACCCAGCCATTGCTACACTCCTGCGTTCTTTATCATTCTTAATATAAAAATCAGCCTTATCAAGTGCCTCTTCCGGGCTGTGATAAGTAACTATTTCTCTTCCATTTGTAAAATACTCTTCTATTTCCTCTCTGTATGGAGTAAGCACAAAAGCCCCGCAGCCCATCACATCCAGTATCCGAAGTGGTATTCCCGAAACATTACCCCTGAAAGTGGGACACAGGTTAATTTTGGTATTTTTAAAAACGAGTGGCATTTCTTTATCATACGTTACCGGTCCATGGATTATTACATCTTTAAGCATCTCTTTCTCACTTGTGGATATTTTCTGAGTATAAAGATGTGTACCATATTTTCGCGACAGGACTCTCAACAATAACATTCTGTCAAGATGCGTAACATATGAAGCTGTAGCATATATAAGCTGCTTTGATGTAGGTCTTACACTGTCAGGATATTTTTCTGCAATACTCTGGCATACTTCTCCGGCCACCCCATCTGTTATAAAATCTTTTAATAAATACTTATCATAGCTTTTTAACTGTATCTCCGAAAGTCTCTCAAAAAAAATACGCTGTTCTTCTGACATCATATTCATAAGCCCAGGCAAAGTAGAACTATACAAACTTCCCACCAAAGAAATGTCCGCCTTGTATATCTGGCCGACTTTTTCAGTTACCTTTACCGCATCCCACTTACCAGTATCTACTGCAAGCGGCATATAATATACAGTGTCTATCCCCTGAGATCTGAAATCTTCCACATCGTCTCGTGAAAAGAAAAAAATGCGATTAGTTGGGAAATCCATATACCTTGTGTCAGGAATATTAGGCGGGCTGTCATATGACCACGCAATATACGGAATTTCTTTTTCATAGCACACTTTAGCTATCAATGGATGAAAATTTGTTGTAAAAACGCAATCATATTTTTCCCGGTCTAAAAACCCCGCAAATGATTCATAAAAATCATCATTTTCGTATCTGTCCGAAAACTGAAGGCTCTCATTCCTTATCCTTTTACAGACATGCCCCATTTTTATAAGATTCTTTTCCGTATCATCATCCGTATACGAACCGAACCATGTATAAAGAAGAATTTTCATAATTTGTACTCCATCAGCTTTTAGTACATGATTTTACAATCAGGCAACAACACCCGCAGCTCTTGCCACATCATCTAAAAGCTGCAGAAAATCCTCCTGTGTTTCAATTTTCTCTTCTATACTTTCCGCCGCACGCTGTACATATGGTGAAACAGATTTAAGAATAGGATTGCTTTTATAGTCTGGAAACAGCTTAAGACATATATTTTGCATTTCGTGGAAATAGCTTAATTCGAGATTAGCGCCTCTGTTCACTCTCGCAAACAGCAATGTTTCTGTATAATATGAATGAATAAAATGGAGCATGATTGCATAATAATATTTCTTATATACATCCTCCCTTGTAATCATATCCTCTATAAGCAATAACTGCACATAAGGATGTTCCATAAGATGCGTGCCCAATTCTGACGTCATTGTTGAGCCCTCGTGCAGATTATACTGATAATATGCTTCCTCCGTAATAAGCACATTATCAGCATATGCGAACAGCGGATATACAAACAAGGGTTCTTCATATATCACATGCTCCGCAAAATGAACTGCTGCTTCCTTTACCAATTTCATTTTATAAAACTTGTTCGTGCAGCCAAAATCTCCTATAGCATTAATAAGAAACATCATTCGTATATTATCATCTGACAGTTCATATGCCTTTTCCTGTATATCGCCTGCCGATTTCCCATTATTGCTCTTTTTTTCTCCCAATTCTCCAACCATATTATGTTTGGACTGTATGATATCATAATCTCCCGCTTTCGCCTTTTGATACAACGACATACACGCATCCGAACGATACATATCATCAGCATCAAGAAACATCAGATATTCTCCCTCGGCATATTGTAAGCCAATATTACGTGCTCCCCCCTGTCGCATATTCTCATCACTATGAATAATTTTTACGCTTTCCGGGGCTTCCTCCTCTATTTTATTCAGCATTTTCCATGTTAATCCATCATCCGTTGACGCATCATCTATAAAAATACACTCTATATCTGACAAATCCATGGTCTGATTCTTAATAGAATTCCATGAATCATATACCAGATCTGAAACGTTATAACATGGTATTATTATTGATATTTTTTTCATATTGTCCAAATCCTGTAATTCTCTTATACGCCCTTGTAAATCTCCGGGCAGTTAATGCCCGCCTTAGCAAAAGCATCCAGCATTTCCTTATGTTGTTTTTTATAATATGGATATTCATGCTCGCCGGCTATCATTTGCGGCTGCATATAATCCTCACCAAAATCAGAAATAAGCACTTCCTTATAGCAGGCAGGACACGGGAATTTTTTCCCTGCAAACTCCAAATACACCGTTTCGTAAAACCATTCTTTCTTATATATCTTGGAAGGATTATTAATATAGGCAGACAGTTCCGCTACCTTATCTGATTCTGATTCTTCATACATATGTCCTATCCGATCAGATAATTGCCATATATGGTTGAATATTTTTTCCTTTTCTACCGGCGTCACCCCAAGCGTTTTAGTCAGCTGGATATACATATCCATCTTGTCCGCTTCTGAAATAGACATGTCGTTCCATAATGTTCCTATTGCAACAGTTGTACTAAATAACTGCATTAAACTATTTTCACATGCTGTATCACGAGGTATATAATTCAGAGTGAAAATATCCAGGCCAGCCACAAATGGAAATAACCAGTATTTTTTTAAAAATTCCTCTTGGAGATTATAAGTATATTTTGAATTATTAATGCGGTACGCCATATTCAAGGCCGTACATTCTTTATTCGTAAATGGAGACAAAACCGAAAGTCCTGCACGAACAATCTCATCCCCTGCATCCCTTATAAATGCATCAAGATCATCGCCAAACATCCAAATATCTATATCATCATCCCAGGGAATAAAGCCTTTATGACGCACAGCCCCCAAAAGCGTACCATCTGCAAGAAAATAGCGAATTGAATGTCTTCTGCATATGTCGTCAAATATCTCCAGTACTTCCATCTGTGCTGCCCAGCAGCGTTTCATCATGACAGAAACTTCAAAACCATCTATTATTTCACTTTGAAAATATTTTTTAGGATAATTCATACTCTTAATAACCTATCGCGACATTGAAGCATATTTGCTCATAATTGCCCTAAACTTGTGTTCGTCCATTTGCATATCTAATAATCCAAGCAACACCTCATATAAGGAGTTGTCACATGAAATAAGTCTACTATCAGTTTTATAATCAGGAAACCACTTTAATACTGTTGACCTCATCCGAAGATAAACCTCGTATGGCGGTATATCAAATCTTACAGCCATTATGTAAAGTGTATTAAAATAAAATAGCCTAAAAAATTCTTTTTCTATCATATCATGAAATCTGTCAAATATCCCCAGCAGCTTATATTTCTCAAGCTTCATTTCTTCTATGGTTAATCTGTCAAATTGGGAATAATTGTTCCTTCCCATCGTAGTTGATACGTTATTTTCGCGATAATGATACAGGCAGTCATCAATTAACTTGATTTTTCTCGTATACAAAGAAGCAATTGATACAAAATAATTATCCTCATAAAGAAGTCTTTCAGCAAATCTTAAATCATTGTCCATTAAAAAACTTTTTTTATAAAGCCTCAAATAAACACCACCATTTATCCCGGCCTCAAACCACTCACCGCCCTCTACAACGGAGGGTATATTAACATACACCCCTGCCGGCTCTTTTCTCTCAATTATAGCCTGTGATCCGTTCTCATAATTCCTAAAGCCTCTGCATGCTACATAGTCATAATCCTCCTGTTCCATCGCTGCAAGAAGCTTTTCGTACATATCCGCCTCTATCCAGTCGTCTGAATCAACAAAGGAAATATAATCTCCCGTAGCATATAACATCCCCACATTTCTTGCAGTTCCCTGTCTCTGATTTTCTTCAAAGGGAATCAATACTATATTCTTAGGATACTTTTTTTCATATTGATACAGCAACTGAAGCGTTCCGTCCGTTGAAGCATCATCAATCAATATAATTTCCAGTTCTGAAATTCCTATTGTCTGGGACAAAACTGAATCCAAACACTTAGTAACATATTTTTCAACATTAAAACAAGGTATTATAACGCTGATCACTTTTGCTCTCTCCTCGCTAAAAAACCCAAATCTTATAATAAAAAAACTTACGTTGTTATAGGTTATAACGGTAAAAGGGCTGTCCTTTCGGACAGCCCTTTCTTTGGTAGCTTTGTTTAATGAAGCTGCTATCAGCCAAGCAGTGAAAGAACGTTCTGGTTGGACTGATTTGCCTGAGCGAGCATTGAAGTACCTGCCTGTGCAAGAATGTTTGCATTCGAGAATGCAACCATCTCGGAAGCCATATCCGTATCACGGATCTGAGACTCAGCTGCTGTTGTGTTCTCAACAACGTTGTCAAGGTTCTTGATTGTGTGCTCAAGTCTGTTCTGAACAGCACCGAGATCTGCTCTCTGAGAAGATACGCTTGCAAGAGCGTTCTTAATCTGTGTGATTGCAGACTGTGCATTTACGTTGCTGTCACCAGATACAGATACGCTTGAAAGACCAATGCTGGAAGCTTTCATGTTAGCAATGCTGATGCTGATAAACTGGCCAGACTCTGCACCTACCTGAAGATTCTTTCCTGAGAATGTTCCATCAAGCAGATTCTTCTCGTTGAAGGTTGTTGTGCTCTGTACACGATCAATTTCAGATACAAGAGCCTGAACTTCCTGATCCAGATACTTGCGGTCTGCAGTTGACATCGTGTCGTTAGAAGCCTGGTTAGCCAGAACGTTCATTCTCTGAAGCATATCATGAACTTCAGTAAGAGCACCTTCTGCTGTCTGTACGCAGGAAATACCATCCTGTGCATTGCGGCTTGCCTGTGTTAAGCCCTTAACCTGACGACGCATCTTCTCACTTATAGCAAGACCTGCTGCATCATCTGCTGCTCTGTTAACTCTGTAACCAGAAGATAACTTCTCGGTTGACTTAGCCTGAGAGCTGGTCGTGAGACCTAACATTCTGTTGCTGTTCATTGCTGTTAAATTGTGCTGTACTACCATAACTTTTCCTCCTTGAAAATGTTGTATTGCGACATCCGTGCCGCAGTTATTAGTGATTTGGATCCTTTCGAACCCCTTGTATTAAATATATCGGAACAATTTCCCGATACTTAATACCATTTTTAAAAAATTTTTCGAGATTTTAGAACTTTTTCAATCTCCACTACACTTAAATATTACCAAAGGAAAAGCATATTTGCAAGTTCTTTTTGGTGATTTTATGGTAAAATCACGAAAATCCCATCAGATTTTCGATTTTTACAGCTTTCCCATTTTTTCCTGCAAACAAAGCATCATCATTTTCTTTACGTGATCAAGTACACCTTCACTTTCCGCTCTTTTTAGAATATCACCGCATACATCATCAAATAATCCATAAGCCTGTATATCTTCCATATAGTCTGCAAGCAGCCGGCAACGGCCATTAAAATAATTTGCCCCTGACGAGCTTACTCCGTCCTGAAGCAATGTAACATCAAGCAGCACTTCATCAACATAGGCAAATTTTCCAAATTTAGCCGCCTTCAATACCAAATTCCAATCTTCAAGAGCCTGATATGCGCTGTCAAACTCGCCTGCTTTTTCAAATACATCCCTTCTTATAAGAATTGTAGGTGCTCCAACCGTGTTATTCTTCAATAAATACCTGTATATGTCTCCCTCAAGCATTGTACATGGATACTCCTCAGGAGGAACCCTTCTATTGAGCCCATCTTTTTTACACTCATACGCTGAATATACCAATACTGCTTCCGGAATTTCATTAAATCTTTGTATTTGTTTTTCCAATTTTTCCGGGCGCCACCTATCATCAGAGTCATTAAATGCAATCAAGTCATATTTTGCCTTATCGACACCAAAATTCCTTGCAGCTGCAGCACCAGAATTTTTATTCAAGCGATAATATTTTATTCTTTCATCCCTTATAGATGTCACCACCTGTGCAGTATCATCTTCTGACGCATCATCGACTACAATCAATTCTAAATTCTCACATGTCTGTTTCAACACGCTATCTATAGAAGCACTAATATAATCACAACGATTATAAGTAGGAATTATCACGCTCACGAAAACATTATCATCCATAATTATAGTCCTATCTGCTTAATATTCTCAGCCCACTGCACAAAGCTTTCCTTATCCAACCCCATATACACACCATCTATTATCAGGCGATGAATTTCCGGAAGGCTCTCTGATTGATAATATGGATTTTTCCAATACTCCGGCACATGTGTAACAGCCATTATATTTAACAATCGATAAAGCGAATAAGGCGGAGTTTCAAAACGTAATACGATAATCTTGGTAAAAGCTAAGATATTACTGTAAAAAAACTCAAATTCTATTTCATCCCGGTAGTCATCCCAAAATCCCCTCAATATCACTTCACGCCAAAGCATAGAATTTACAGTAAGCATATCAATATGGTAATCTGCCCCTTTGTTTAAAACAGTAGAATCTCCATTTACAAAATAATGATATAGTCTTTTCCCGGTAAAATACACTTTTTTCACGTAATAGTTTATGAGACTGCCCCAGTAAACATCCTCATACACCACCCCTTCTGGAAAAAATATATCATTTTCCAAAAGAAATTCTCTGTTAATAAGTTTGCCATATGCAGTAAACGCTATTTTATTATAATGAATAAGTTCTTTTCGCTGGTTTATATCACTAATTACAAAAAATGACGGTTGTTTCGCAGTTTCTCTTTCAGACTCGCTAAAATGACACAAATCCACATGCGGATCTCTCCCACTATCACAGCACACCATGTCAATTCCATCAAGTTCCGTATGCGCATAAAAAATTTCCAAATAGTCGGGCTCCACCCAGTCATCCGAATCCACAAAACACACCCAATCGGCAGATGAATAACCTAATCCTATATTTCTGGCTGCTCCCTGTCTCCCATTAGATTTGGACTCGACTATCATTATATTATCCGGATATTTTTTTTCCCATCGTAGAAGTTTATCTGCAGTATCGTCCGTTGATGCATCATCAACACATATAACCTCCATATTGTTTATACCGAAACTTTGATCAACCAGTGACTGCATGCAGCGATCTATATATTTCGATACATTATAGCAAGGAATTATAACGCTTATTTTATGCTTAGTCATTTATCAATCTCCCTGCCGCTTCTTTTCCTATATTGAATATTACTGTCTCGTCACTAAACACTTTCTGAAGCGTTTCCACAAACCACAACATGTCGTCATCTGCGATTATATACCTGTTATTTGCGATATTCGGTATAAGCCTTTTACATATTTCCTGCATATAAGACATCGCCTCAACTGATACATAGCCTTTATTCACATACATGAAAACCAAGGTTTCCACATAAAAAGTTCTAAAAAAATAATAATCAACTTCTTCTCTGTATTTTTCATATATTTCCTGTCTGTCTATGATATCTGCCATGAGCTCTAGCTGAACTTTTGGATGCTCCATAAGTCTTTGGCCTAAAAGGCTTGTCATGGTAGACCCCATATGCCAATGATATTCATAATAAGCTTTATCTGCTAAAACGATTCTGTCTGCGTAAAGAAACACAGGATATACAAACTTAGGCTCCTCATATATTACATTTTCTGCATAAAGAGCTCCGCATTCTCTAACAAGTGCCGATGAATACATTTTACTGGTACAATTACAATTGAAGCCTGCTACCTGCATAGTTAAAAAAGCTCTGCGAACATCTTCATTTTCCCTCAACTCATACACAAGTACTCTTCCACTCGTTTCCGCATTAACAGGCACACTCTCCGAAGCCACGCCATCAGAGACCATGGAATGCCTGAATTGAATAATATCCGCATTATACATTTCGGCAATATCATATAATTCCTGACAGCACTCCTTTACATATGTGTCATCAGAATCAAGAAACATGATATATTCACCGGAGACATACTTAAGCGCCGCATTGCGTGCCCCTCCCTGACGAAGGTTTTTCTCCAGCTGAATTATTATCACACTTTCCGGCTTTATTTTTTCTATTTCATTTAGAAGCTGCCACGTCTTTCCGTCATCATCAGAAGCATCATCCACAAAAATCACTTCTATATCCTCTAACGGCATAGTCTGATCCTCTATCGATTTCCATGTTCTATCAAGAGTATCAGCTGAATTATGGCACGGAACTATAATGCTGATTTTTTTTTCGCCAGGCATGTACACATCCTCATTTAGGATTTCAGCAAATCCATACATTCAATTTCATTGTGGAATCAATTTCCGCATATAAACAACTATTCATCTGCAATTTTAGCAGATTTGAAGCTTTTCTAATATACCAAAAGCATACCAGATGAAAACAAATATTCAGTTTAACTACAGCATTAAAATTCTTAGCATTAAAACATCCATTATCGTTTATAATAAGGATGAAAGATTTATAGTAAATGACAGGTGATTCTGCCGTTTACCATAACAAACAGGAGCAGTCCATGACTCAAATAAGCATTATCATACCCTGCTATAATGTAGCCCCATATATCGACAGATGCCTGGAGTCCCTAGTTTACCAAACCATAGGAATCGAAAACCTGCAAATCATATGTGTCGATGACGCTTCCACGGATACAACATATGACAGACTGCTTGCATGGGAGGCCAAATATCCCGAAAGTATAGCCGTCATCCATTGCGACAAAAACAGACGGCAGGGAGCAGCAAGAAATCTTGCCATCGAATATGCTGACTCCCCTTATATTACATATGTGGATTCAGATGACTGGATAGATTTAAACTGTCTTAAGATAATGTATAACGTAGCTGTTAAAACCGGTGCAGAGATGGTTACCTGCGGCCATGTTCGTGATTTTGGTAGACAACCAACACCATCAACAACAACTGATCCTGATTTTCAATTCCGGGAAATCCGAATATGCAGCGAAGAAATGCGGGCCGAGCAGATCCGTTTTACCTCCGCTGAACCCCAGGTGTGGGGACGGCTAATAAAAAGACAGTTTATCCTTGAAAATAATCTGCTTTTTCCTGAAGAAGTAACCTACGAAGATAATCTCTGGTGTGGAATGCTGTCCTGCAAGATTGAGCATTACTGCAAACTGGAGCTCCCGCTCTATCACTATTTTGTAAATGAAAATTCTACCATACTTGCATCAGATTCCCTGCACCACATTGATTTTCTTACAGTACAGCTGTTAAAATGGGACTACATGGTATCGAATGGCTATCATGAAGAATACAGTGATGCAGTAGAGTTTGATTTTCTACACAACTGTTACCTGGACTTTTTGAAGCTGATCTGTCTGCGTTACTCGACGCCACAATATTCTCTATTTCGCTTATTGCAGGAAACGGTCAGGGACAGAATAAACAGCGTAGAAAATAACAAATATTACGATCAGGGCTTCACCGAATTTCAAAAACTCCTGTTGGGCTTTATTTATCTGAATGTTACCAAAGAAGATTTTGCAAATATGGCACAGCTGATCCAGAAGAACGGCATATAATAAGGGGATAAAAATATGGGTGATATCCGCATAGCTATCTGGGGCACCGAGCTTTACGGTGTATTTCTAAAAACCGCTTACGATATTCTTAAGCCTGAAGGATTTAAATTCGTCTGTTATGGTACGGACATCCCTGGCGATATAGAAGTACAGGATGGGCTTCCCGTATACACCACTGAAAAAATAGGCGAAATGTACCAAAAAGGCGATATCCATGTCGTCATCCTCGCCGTTCATCACAGCAAGCTCCACCAGCTTGCATGTAAACTGATGCTCCAGGGAGTTTTTGAACTATATTATCTCCCTCATTATTACTATGAACTTTCTGCCGACGAGTTCACTTTCGACTATCTTGAACGCATTGACACCCCAAAGCCAAGACTTGATTATCTGGAATTTCATCTTGCCGACCACTGCAATTTAAACTGCAAAGGTTGTGCACACCTTTCTAATATAGCAGAACCTAGACTGGCAAACTTAGATCAATATATAAAAGATATGGAGCGCTTACATGAACTCTTTTGGGGAATCGAGCGAATCCGTCTCATGGGCGGCGAACCACTTCTTAACGAACAACTTCCTGATTTTATAGATGTGACCAGAGAAATATTCCCAGATGCGGATATACATGTGGTAACCAACGGCCTGCTACTGAATAAAGACTACGAACATCTGCTGCGTACAATGCGCGATAATCACTGCAGTTTTAATATCAGTCTTTATCCACCTTCATCCCAAAAATTGAAACAGATAAAAGCGCTATGCTGTTTTTACGGCGTCAACTGTCTTGTTTCAGATCCAATATGCGTATTCAGAACCTGCATAGATCCTGACGGCACTCAGATTCCTGCTGAAGCTTATTCAAAATGTGATGTAACTCACTGCACATTTCTCCGTGAAGGTACACTATCCAATTGTATAATGCCCTACATCCTTCCACGCTTTTCAAAGCTTTATGGAAAAAACATGGTTGCAGGCAAATCCGATATAATTAACATTCATGATACATCTATAGATGGCGTTACCATCTTAGAAAAACTCCATGCACCTATAGAAAGCTGCAGATATTGTAATCCTTCCGACACTTTTGTTTATCCCTGGGATACCGCTCCTAAAGGAAAGGCCAAACCGGAGGATTGGGTGTATAAATCCTATAGCAGCAATAAGAACTGATTAAAGATTTTGTAAAAGGGTCATCCAATTATGAAAATTCTCACATTAAAATGGGACTGTTTCGGATATTTCCACATAAGGAAGGCATTTAAGCTTGCTGGCTTTGATCTGTGTGAGCTTGACTTTCCAATTAAGAAAGAGAGCACTAAAAATAGCGAAAATCTTGCAAACCTGGTAGTTAAAGCCATTCTTGACAACAAAGCAGATGCCGTATTCTCTTTTAACTATTTCCCAGTGGCTGCAATTGCTGCTGCCGCTTGCAGGGTGAAATACATATCATGGACCTATGACAGTCCTTATATCCTTTTGTATTCAAAGACAATCGAGTTTCCCACCAATTACGCCTTTGTTTTTG
Source organism: Lachnospiraceae bacterium (assembly GCA_017635395.1). Lineage (GTDB taxonomy): Bacteria > Bacillota > Clostridia > Lachnospirales > Lachnospiraceae > NK4A136. Next base: position 47,410 of record JAGBLN010000054.1, on the reverse strand, counting down.
ACAAAAATGAATATATAAACTTACGCAGAAAGGGTGCTGAAACTGTTTACTACCTTCCTATGGCAGCGGACACGGAATACTTCGACAGCGTAGTAATAAGCGATACCGAAAGAAATAAATATTCCGCTGACATTGCACTCATTGGCTCCATGTATACTGAGGCCAAGCACAATCTGATCAGACATTTTAACGGTTTGGATGACTATACCTCCGGATACCTCGACGGAATCATAAGCATCCAGAAACAGATATATGGTGCATCGATACTTGAAAAAAGCCTCACTCCCGAGATAGTTAAAAACATCCAGAAGGTCTGCCCCATGTATGAAAGTGGAGACGGCATAGAAGATGCTTCATGGGTACTGGCCAATTATTTTGTTGCCAGAAAGATAACAGGCATGGAACGTCAAGAACTGGTAGCTGCACTTTCTCAAAAATACAACGTCACCCTCTATACCCCCGAGAAAACTCCCACGCTCCCTCTTGTAGACAACAGAGGTTCAGTGGAATACTATAAGGACTCCCCTAAAGCAATAAAGTGTGCAAAAATAAATCTAAATATCACGCTCCGCAGCATAGTAAATGCTATCCCACTTCGAGCATTCGATATAATGGGTTGCGGTGGTTTTTTGCTCACAAACTATCAGGCAGATTTTGAGGATTATTTCATCCCCGGTACCGATTTTGTCTATTTTGAAAGCAAAAGTGATCTCATCGAGAAGGCCGGATACTATCTGGAACACGATGATGAGCGCTTAGCCATCGCGTATTCCGGGTATAAAAAAATACAGGAATACCATAGCTTCAATATACGTGTCGCAGAAATGATAAATATCGCAGAATTAAGATAAAACTGTAGCCTATAAAACCATTCCAAACAGTCAGTGGAATAATAACGGAGTAATTTATGGAAAACACTATCCCATTTAAGATCATAGACGTATCACAGGAAATCATCAGCTATATACGTTGCCAAAATTACCACGAGGCCTCATTAAAAATAAAAATTCTTTCTGAAAAAATCAAAGCTCTTCCTGAGACTATCTTTAATCCAGGCGATGACTATGATTCCTTATTAACATGCTTAAACGCTATGTCTAACGCACTCGAAGTCGGCGACATGATTCTGTATGCAGATATTCTTGAGGATTCCTTCATCCCGTTCATTAAATCACAAATAACGCCCGCAGAAAGTATTAACATAGATAATTACACTTTAGAACCAACTTCTTCCGGTGCAATGACGCTTTACTATAATGTCGGAAAAATATACCTTCATTCTAACTGCAATCCCATGGATGAAGCAAGACAAATGATCAACCTGTATTATGAAGAAAAATATTCAGAGTATGTTGTATTTGGCCTTGGTCTCGGATATCACATAGACGCCTTGTATAAAGCATCTTTAGGCACACTCCGTATCAAAGTCTTTGAACCTCATACAGAATTGATTGAATACGTAAAGGCAAACGACAATTTCGGTCTCTTTTCAAATGACCGAATCAAAATATATAATGATCCTACCTGCGCTGATTTTTGCAGATGCCTATCCGACGAGAATACGGGAATCCTATTCCATTATCCTTCCCTGCTTAAAATTGCAGATTCAGAACAAAGAGCTTCATTACGAAGATTCTACATAAGCTGGAATTCTTATTATCAATTAAAGAGAAGACTTATAATTAATTTTAACAATAACATCAAAAATTGCCCCCACAATATTTCAGAAATCAGGGATAATTTTTTTCAAAAGAAAACTTATATTATAGCTGCAGGGCCTTCCCTTGACAGAAACCTTAAATACCTAAAGACTCAAGCCGAAAAAACTGATACACTCATAGTCTGTGTATCAACAGTCTTAAAGAAATTAATGGAGCATGGGATAAAGGCTGACTATGTCATAGTAATGGATGCACAGGAGAGAACATATAAACACATCGAAGGAATTGAAGAATGCGACATTCCAATGATAATTGATTCAACAGCATACTGGCGCTTTGCATCAGACTACTCCGGTAAAAAGTTTCTTGCACTGCAAAAGGGCTATCCGCCTGCGGAGGATTATGCAAATGCCCACAGTTTTCCTCTATTCAATACTGGAGGAAGTGTCACCACTCTTGCAATAGACATTGCTCTTCAATTTGGTGCCCAGGAACTATATCTCGCCGGCGTCGATATGGCATACCCCGGCGGTAAAACTCATGCCCAGGGAACCATCGACGAGGGCGGCATAGAAAAGGAAAATCTGATAAAAATAAAAGATGTAAACGGTGGTACCGTTTACACCAGTGAACAATTATATTCATACTTGAGTTGGATAGAAAACAGACTCTCCCAGTCTTCTAATGTTAAGGTCTACAACCTTTCAGACTGCGGTGCCAGGATCAAAGGAACGCATAACTTTACTTCTTAGTATCCATCAGCTGCGGATCGATCAGATTAATCTTGTTCATGGCATTGTAGTACTTGCCAGTTACATTGATGGTCTTTCTGTCCTGTCGTATTTTCTGTCGGCTTTCGTTTATACGTTTAGTTACAAGATCCCTGTTGCGTAGTTCATCAGCCTGTATTGAGGTACTGAGCGAAGTCACTTCCCTTATCTGTTCCTGCAGGTGGGTGATCTCGGTTTTATATTTTGCCTTATTGGCTAAAAGATCATCTTTTATCCGATCAAAGATTGCATTGAATGCATCGTCAAGAGAATTTAGCTTATCGATCAGCTCACCTTTTTCATCCAGCATCGCATCAAAAGCCTTCCAATCAGGATTATCTGCTTGCATGGCCTTCGCCTGTTTTGCAGTACTCTCCTTAATGGACACAAGCACAGCTTTTTTCTGTTCCATATTTTCGATGAGTTTTTTTAGATACTGCTCTGTCATAAACTCTCTATCCCCAAAATCAGCATGACCATCGGACATATGTAACAATGTCAAATTATCTGCTATCTGAGCTAGCGAAACAACAAATCTTACAATGACTACTGATTCTCAGCTATCTTTGCTCTTTTCATTACTTCCTTCCAGGTATCACGCATGGAGCGGATATGCCCCACCACTTCTTCCATTATTTCCTTGTCCTTGGTCATGTTGGCTTCTACAAGACGCCTCTCAAGGTACTCATACACCCTGTCAAAATCCTTAGCTACAGGGTACTTGAAATCCAGGGTATTCCTAAATTCAGATATTATATTCTGAACCTTCACAATATTCCTGTATGCCTTCTCAATATCATTTTCCTCTATGGCTTTGATTGCCAAATTTCCAAACTTTATAGCGCCTTCATAAAGCATAAGAGTTAGTTCTGCCGGAGTGGCTGTAGCTATGGCGTTATTTTTGTACTGTTCGTAAGGATTCTTAACCATTTTGTACCCCTTTTTTTCAACAAGCATCAAAACCTAATCCGTTTTGATGCCCGATATTATTCAGCACAGCCGCCTGTACCCTATACAAGCGGCTGTGCATTTTAACCATTATAATTTTACTCAGCCACCACCAAGCATTCCCGTTATAGCGCTGGAGTTTCCATTTAGTTTCGCAAGAGCAGTCTCCATGGATGCAAACTTATCATACCACTTATCCTCTATGCTCTTAATCTCATCCTCAATCTCCGAAACTTTCTTCTTCCAATCTGTTTCTTCGCTGGCAAGCTGTTTATCATTGTAGACTTTATATATGCTCGACAACTTGCTGCTTCCCATCTTAGCATATAGATTGTCATAAAGCTTTGCGGAGAATGCTGCAAAAAACTGAGTAACCTTTTCCGGATCAGATGCAATCATTGCTTTAAGCTTATCTGCATTTCCAGATGAAACACTGTCATCCTTGTCGCCATCAATGTGAAGGGCATAACGCTCATTTTCCTCTGCGGAAAAATAGCCTGCAGTAGCAATACCAAAATCCGTAAGGTACATCTTTGACTCATTGCCATCAGCATCTGTTATGGTATAAGAATCAAGAGAAGCATCTATCAAAGCCTGTCTTGCATCATACAAAGTACTGTCACCGCTAAGCAAACCATCCTTAATCTTATTCTCCCAATCTTCTATTTCAGACTCAGACATTTCCTTCTTCTGTTCGGAAGTAAGAGGCTCGTAATCTTTAGCCTTATCAGCACCATAAAGTTTTGACATCTCGTTAACCAGAGAATTATACTCTTTAAGCATGTCCTTTATGACATCATATACGGCATCATAGTCCGTTGATGTGGTAACTGATATTTCTTCATCTGTAGCCGGCATATAATTAATATTATATGTATTGCCATTGATATTAAAGGAATTAGTGGAACTCTCAAACTCTGCACCATTTAAGATAAGCTTGGCATTTGATCCATCTACCTTAGATGCCAGATTAGTCCATCCCAAATCCGCCTTAATCACATCAATACTCATATTTTCATATGCAGGAAGCTGATCCTTGGCAGCCTTTGCAAATCTGTCTGCCGCCTCCTTACTTAAGAGCCCCAGCTTGTTTAAAGCATTCAAAGATGAATAATCATTATCGCCATTTGCGCTAAAATTGAAATCGTAATTCTCACCTGAAGATTTAGCACTTACAAAGAATCTGGCATTTGCTTCATCATAGTTTGCATTTACCCCTTGGTCCTTAAGTCCCTGAACAAGATCATCTATAGATGTAACGGCCGTAATATTATTATCAGCCATCTGCTGCTTTTCATCATCTGTCAGAACTTCATAGGTATCCCTGCTCATTATCTGAAAGGTCTGTGTTCCCTTAGCAGATGTGAACTGAAAACTTGCGCCACCCTCTCCAAGGTCTAAAGCCTTAGCTAAATCTTCACTACCCGTGATATTGCGGGTTGTAGCTCCGCCATCATCTGACGTCTTCATAGCAGCACTGGTAAAATATGCCGCCTTAGCAGTTGCCTTGATCTGTGCTGTCTGAACGCCGTCCACAGCATTTTCGCCTGCAGTAACACTAAGTGCACCGCTGGACGATTTAGTAACTTTCTTTCTATATGCACTACTCATTCTGTTATTGCCGGCTGTCCCTGTATAGAACGAGTAAATCTTGCTGTTAAGTGACTTCCAAGCTGTCTGAGTCCACTGATTCTTGGTCAGGGAAGCTCTGGCATTTTTCAGTCTTAAATTTGCTTTTGATGTATATGCGGATATTATACTCTCGGTATCAAGACCTGAGTTTATACCCGTCAATCTAATTAAATCTGAAGACATAAGCTCACCTCCTGACCTTTATCGCTTCTCATCCACTACAAGACCGGCATACTCCCATACCCTTGCGATCATATCAAGAGTTTTCTCAGGAGGCAGTTCCTTTATAACCTCCTTGGTCTTCTTGTCTACGATCTTTATGGTTATACGGTTGGTCTTCTCATGGATACCGAACTCTGAAATATAATTGGTATTCTTCTTCTGAAGCTCCTTCATAGCACTCTTGATAGCCTCATCGCTTACCTGCTGAGACTGTCCCTCCTGCTTGGAAGCTCCGTTTTTGCCGCTGTTGCCACCGCCTTCGCCGTCAGTCTGAGTCTTTGACACAGAAAGGGTCTTGGCATCAACCTGAGGTGCATTCACCTCTATGGTCTGCCCCTGCTCCGATGACGGTACAGGCTGCGGTGCGGCTGCTTTTGCTACGGGCTGTGCCGTATATGACATCGCACTGCTGATAGGTTCTATTGCCATCTTTCTCACCTCCATGTGAATAATTGCTATTCCATTTGCAACAAAATATAATGAAAGCTTCTTCAGCTTATCATATTTATCGGCAGCTATTATCCCTTACTTTAGTTTTTTTACAAAAAAATATAAAAAATTATTCGCCCTTGAATAATTTGCTGAGATTATCCGGTGTCTGTTCGGTAAGAGCTTCCTTATTTGCAGCCTGAATCTGCTCATATACCTCGCTTCTGTACACAGGGATTTCCTTAGGTGCCTTGATGCCAAGCTTAACCTGGTCACCCTTTACTTCCAGCACGGTAACCTCAATATTATTATTTATGAAAAGTGCCTCGCCTTTTTTTCTGGATAAAGCAAGCATTTTTACCAACCTTTCCTGATATTTTATATCATTCTTTCTTGTTCATTTCGCATTATGGTTGTATTTGTCAGCTGGCTGCAGGCTGTTGACTACCTGCATGTCAGCCATTCAAAAAACAGCCTCAGTTTTTCTTATCGTTCTTGGCATTCTCCTTGCGAGCCTTCAAAAGCTCATATACATAGAACTTAACCGGAAGATCCTCCTCAAGCACTACCTGAACAGCCTTGCGGGTATCAACATTGATAACGAAGGGCGCCTTGAGATTGACACTCATTTTGGACAGGTCCGTAGGCACTGTGATAGTAGTCAGCACCAGTACATTCTCACCTTTTCCTATAACAGAAAGCAGCTCATCATCCACCATGGGATCATAATCTTCTTTTACAACCAAAGGGTTGATAACAGGCATTGCAAAATTAGGTTCCTGAACGGACTGCATCCATCTGATCCCGGCCTGGTCTCCCTGCTCCTCATCGTGGATAAGTGCAAAGTCCTTAAGATCCGGAAATCCGACGATTCCGTTAGGAAAGCTGATCATCTTATCATCACTGATAGTAACATCCCCAAAAATCCTTGTTTTAATTTCCATAAATAACCTCCTGCTCTCTGCCTGACGAAAACCAGCTTTTTAAAAGCTAAAACAAAAAAGCGATTCTCACCCCTCAGTATTAAAAAATTTATAATATATTAACCCCGCCGTTTTGTGTAAAACACATAATCCGACGGGGTAATTTTAACATATTTTGTGCAAGATAACAAGATGATGACTACAGATAATTCAGCAGCGTGGTGCTGATCATCTTGCTGGTAGCCATAAGAGCCGCCTCGTAGGACACCTGGGCACTGGAAAGCTGAACCGCCACCTCAGTCGCATCAGCATCCTCGTTATTGGACTGCAGCTCCTTGAATGTGGTCTGCTGGTCTGACAGCCTGTTGGCAACCAGATCCACCTGTGCTCCCCTGTTACCTATCTCAGCCACAGCCCTGTTTGCCAGATCCAGATACCCCTGCATCTTGCTTATATACTTGCTGAAGGTCTTCTGCAACTGATCTGTCAGATATGTCTTAGCCTTATCCGCCGCCGCCAGCTCACCCTTGATCGTGTCGAGCTGTGCATCGGAATATGTAACAGTATCCTTGGACATTTCCTTAAGCATGTCATACTTTTCCAGAATATCAGAAAGCTTTTCCGCCAGATCCGTTATTTCGTCCACATCCCTGCCCACATCCGTAACAAAGATATCCGACGCATAGGAATTGACCTGTATATTCTGATCGAAGCCGATCTGATATTTTATGGGCTGGTCCCATTCACCCTTATCCAGATACTCTGCGTTATATTCTATATTCTTACCTGTTGCATCCTGAGTCGTGCAGTGATAATAATGTTCAGGTCTTAAATCCGTATTTTTCCACTCTGTCTTATCATATGACAGCGTAAACTTTGCCTTTGTTCCGTCGGGATTCAGTGTATTATTGATCTGATCATATACATCCGCACCCATAACTATCTCGCCGGTCTGAGGTACAATGTAGCAGCCGCTTGGATTATTTATGGAATCCTTATAAGCGGTCTCTGCATCCGCAGCCACTGTCATAGCGATGGAAACAGAACCGTCAAGAGTCTGTATTGAAAGATTGGACTGTGTCGTATCAAGCCCGTCATAGCCCAGACGGAAACGATAATAATCCATGGACGATATCTTCTGCTCAGTAACCGCAGTCGAGCTTGCCTGATCATAATTGGCTTTTGTTATGCCTGCCAGATTATCAGTATCCACAAAGGACATCTTTTCCAGGTCATCGAAATCGAACGCTTCCGTAATGGTATACTTCTGATCCTTTACTTCATTTCCGAATGTAAGAGAAGTATTGGTACGATAGCCGGTAAAGATATATCTTCCCGCATAGTCCGCATTTCCGATGTTATAGACCTCATCCTTCAGTTCCTTTAAGCTGTCGATCATGACCAGCTTGTTCTGTACAGTATACTGGTCGGAAGCGCCGGTCTCACACTGGGTGATCATGCTGGTCAGCGCCTTAACGGTCTGCTTAACGGAACTCTCTGTCAGCTCCAGCCAGCTCTTTGCGTCCTCGATATTCTTTTTATAATACTGGTCGATCTGGGATACGTCACTCCTGAGCCTTAATGCACGGATCGCTACAACAGGATCATCAGAAGGCTTGTCAACTTTCTTGCCTGTTGAAAGCTGTGTATTCAGTGTATCCTGAAGATTCTTGTTATTATTGATATGGCGCAGCGAATTGTTCTGCATTACTTTGTTGGTTATTCTCATATCTTTCCTCCCTGTAGCTCATGTACAGTTTTTCGATCTTGGCCTGCTCCGTTTAGCCAGAATCCCTCAACAGCCTTTTACCTGCTTTATACTCCGGTCTGCAGTATCAGCCTGTCATAAACCTCCGTAAGTACCTGTATCATCTTGGATGCCATATTGTAGCCCTGCTGGTACTTTGTGAGATTAACTGCCTCTTCGTCGTTATCCACGCCGCTTATTGACAGCCTCTGATTCTCTATGGAGGTCTGCAGCGTCTCATAATTCTTCGTGAAATTATTTGCCCTGTTTGCATTGAGAGCCACATCAGAAAGCACGCATACCAGGTACTGGTCTGATGCGCAGCCCCTGAAGGACATTTTCTGCTTATTGGTCTTAAGGTCGATGATCTCCGTCACGATATCATTCTTACTCTCGCCTTCAAACTCACCGTCCGTATACGTATTTACACCCTTTTCATCAGTATATATGCGCTTGCGTGTAGCCAGGAGGTCCGCATCCTCTATTAGCTCCTGATTTACCCTGAAATTTCCGGCGTTCAGATTGTAATAGCTGTCATCCGTGGACTTGATCGTTATGGTATTACCCGATACTCCGGTCTTTTCGTATGATTCGGTAAATTTATAAACATTGCCGCTGGCATCCTCGCAATTGAAGAAATCTATGCCGTCGGTTCCCTTTTCGGTAACACCTTCTTTATATATGTTATTGGTCGCTGTGGAATACATGCGCACCCACTCGTTCATCTGTGACAGATAGTAAGGGATTCCCTGATATCCCACTGAATGGCCTATTTCAGCAGTCGACGCATTGGTTGCGGCTGAAACTCCAACCTGATTTGAGCCATTCTTGGCCTTGTCCAGCTGGAAGGTAAATTCAGCGTAGTTGTTTCCCTCAGTGTAATTGTACGTCCAGTCACCAGTTATATAATAGTTCTTGCTGGCTATGCTTATGATACCGCCGTCCTGTGTAAGGTTCAGCTTGTTCAGGTCCATAAGATAATCCTGGGTAACTCTGACTGTAACTGTCTGTGCTTTGGCATCAACAGCTGACACCTTTCCGCTGAAATTCTCGGAATTGTTTCCGTCTCGCATCTGTATGAGGCCGGAGATCTTTCCGGAGGTGGATGCGCCATAAATATTGAGGGCGTCGCCCTTCCTCAGATAATCATCATAAGTCCAAGTCTGGTCGCCGGAAAAATATATGTCATACAGTCCGTTGATGTCTGTCTGGTTTACTTTATTGGTAGTATCCCTTACCACGCAGGTAAGCGTCTTGTAATAGTTTCCGTCTACCAGCTGCTGCCCGCAGATCTTTACGGTATAGCGGTTTCCGCCGGTCTCCCTGTCAGGATCGTTAGCATCCACGATAGGAGTTTCCTTTACTTCCACATCCACCAGTTCCGAAAGCTCGTCTACAAGCAGGTCCCTCTGGTCACGGAGTTCGTTTGCAACCGCACCGGTATTCATCTCTATAACATTTATCTGCTTGTTAAGAGAAGCGATTTCTTCAGAAATGGAGTTGATCCTGTCGATGTCAACCTTCAGCTCCTGGTTGATGTCATCCTGCATCTTCTGAAGACTGGTGTACATATCATTGAAATATGTGGTAAGATTCCCTGCCTGGCCTATCATCTGCTGCCTGAAGGTGGTATCTCCCGCATGCTTGGCAAGCTCCTGCACGGAATCATAGAATTTCTCATAGATAGTGGTGAAGCCCTGTATCGTATTATCGTCGGTATAATAATCCTCCATGACCGTCATGTAATACTGCTTGGTCTCGTACTCGCCCAGCTTGCTCTGGTTGCCCCAGTATTTCTGGTCATAGAACTCATCCCGGACACGCTCTATTGCTATGGTCTCTACGCCGGCGCCTACACAGCCGTATGTGGTAAACGAGCGTATAGCCTCAGCAGCCTGAGTCGTAACCTGCTGTCTGCTGTAGCCCTTTGTCTCCGCATTGGATATATTGTTAGCTGTGGTATTTAAAGATGCATTTGAGGACTGAAGTCCGGTATATGCTGTATTAAGACCTAAAAATGTAGATGACATAGGCGCTCACCTTTCATGTATTGTACTGACCTTACATTTCTCTTTCGTACGTCCTCCGTACGATCCGCTGTCAATGAATATATCGGACCATGTCACGTTTTTATTAACCTGTCACCCGATAAACAGTGCCGTGAGCTGCCGTTTCTCCCCATCAAAATGCTATCGGACAGGTTTCATCATGCATGTCCTAAAGACGTAATGATATGCTCCGTGCATTCGTCTATGACATTTATGAAACGGCTGCTTGCATTATAGGCATTCTGGAACTTGATCATATTTGAAAGCTCCTCGTCAGTTGATACGCCTATTCCGCCCTGCCTGGTAGCCTCTATCTGGTTTACGGTAAGTTCCTGGTTGTCCCGCAGGTTCTGATATACGTTACCTGAATTAGCCACCTGGGCCATGAAGTTTGAATAATAATCCTGTATGGATATCAGGTTGGTTAAGGTCGGATTAATTACATATTTAGCTTCCGTAAAGACATCCCTAAATTTCGCGGCAGTCTCATAATCCACTGAACCGTCTTCCTTTACCAGTCCCAGATGTGTAGGGTACTGCAGAAGGTCCGCATTTACACAGATATTTGCCGATGAAAACCAGGTGGAGGAATTCTCCACATCCTCAGGAAGAAGCTTTCCCGACGCATCAAACTCATCACAGGCAACGCGCTCAAAAAGAAGAACAGGATTGCCGTTTTCATCACGCATATAGGTTGATGCAGGATTTTTAGCAGTTGCTGTTTCAGCCGCATCAATAAGTGCCTGGTTGATGGCCGTCACCACGTTGTGTACCAGTCCGTCAAACTCAGCCATGGTGTTCATCATTACAGAATCCTTTACCTTGGCATAGTTTTCTTCAGCGGTATAAGTTACCTGCTTCGTTCCTGTGCCATATCTTTCCGTAACTGTCTTTCCATAGAGGTCAGTATAATTTCCCCTGTGGTCGCCTCTTGCCAAAACCAGCGCCTTCAGCTTGCCCACATCCGTATTCTTGGATGCGGAAATAGGTACGGAAAAATCAAATACCGGTGCTGAATCCGGATCATATATAGGATTTCCATGCTCGTCGCGGCCCTTCATGGTAGCAGAATCCGGCCAGAATACTTTATAGAAGCCCTCGTTTTCCTCATCCTGAAGGATGCCGATCTCATTTACGGTATTCATTGTGACAAAGTCATGGTTTTCAAGACTTACCAGGACATTGCCGAAGTAGTCAGTACGATAACTTATATTTGCAAGGTTTGCCAGCTCATCTAAAGCCTGGTTTCTGGCATCCTTATAGTCATTTGCATTTTCTATGCCGCCTGCTTCGATGGCACGGATCTGGGAATTAAGGCTGTATATCTTCTTTCCCAGCTCATTGATGCGGCCAACAGTATTGCCGACCTCCACGTTAAGGTTGTCCTGATACCTGCTTAAGTCCGCATAAACATTCCCTGCAGCCTCAGTAAATGACTGGGCATACTGAATGAGCATGGACTGGCACACTTCGTTATCAGGATCCTTTGCCAGTTCCTCTATAGCTGTCCAGATATTGTTAAGGGACTCATAAAATATCGGGCCGTCCAGTTCGCCCATTACCTCTTCGATTTCCTCTATGGCATCATAGGAAACATCATAGAAACCCTGCCTGCCGTATTCATTGCGGTAGGACTCGTCCACGAAACGGTCCCTTACCTGCCTTACTTCAGCAATGTAGACACCTAAGCCTGTCTGCCTGTAGGAAACGCCGCTGGCATCCAAAGAAAGCCTGCTGTATTCCCTTGTGTTATAGGAAACCTGCTGGCGTACATAGCCTTCCGTATCGGTATTGGTGATATTGTGGGCAACAACATTGAGTGCTTCCTGGCTGGACTGCAGTCCTGATGTTCCTACATAAAGATCTCCAAATAATGACATATCCTACCTCACTGTTTTGTATCGAAACGCTTGGTGCCGCTTCCCATGATAGCGCCTGTAGAGTAAGCATTTTTATTGTAATCCGCTGTCTCAGGCGCCTGTTTCATGGACTGCAGGAGATTTATCTCGAATTCCACCATATCTAGGGAGCTCTTGAGCAGTTCCCTGTTACGGTCATTGATCATCCTCATTTCATCCAGGGTGGTCTTTAATTTATCATGGACTTCCCTGAGCTTACGCTGTTCGTCCGGCCTGTTTCCCATGAGCTCTATCAGGTCTGTGAGCTTCAGTTCTTCATCATTCCTGTTAGTAACCTCGGCAATATCCTTCATGACGCTCACCCTGTCGCGCTCCAGCTTCTGTATGTGCGCCACTATGGCCTGTTCCTTTTCGGTCACTTCATTGAGTTTTTTTAAGTCGCCCTTCACTATGACCGGAGTCTTTTCCTTTGATAAAGCTATGAGCTCAATATATGCATCATTCTCCGAATTCAGGATTGTGATGATATTTTCCATCAGACTTGCCACTGTCAGGCCTCCTATTTTTAATAATAGTTATTTTTAAATAAGCCTTCTCCTTTTATCAAAAGGAAAAGGCTTGTTTAACATTTACATATGGAAACTCCGTCACACTTCTTCGTAGAACCGTGATGCAATCTTCTCGGCAAAAGCGGATGAACTTACATTATAAGTTCCCTGGCTGTATGCATCCTTAAGGGCAGCTATCTTGTCTTCCCTTACGTCTGACGCTGAAGCAACAGCATCCCTCGCGGTCTGCAGTTCCCTTCCTGCTCCGGAAATCATAAGTGAATCCCTGAAATCAGAAGGAGCCTTTGCAGGCGCAGGTCCTGAACTCTTTCTAGGCTGATACAGATTCTGAATCTGTGAATACGCTTCTATTCTCATAACATCGCCTCCTTGGCATAATAAGTGATTCTCATGTCTAACTGTACTATCTGACTATATTATCGTCAGATATTTGGGAAAGTTTACCTTGCAAGGAGATAAAATTTCTTAATTTTGTATTTTTTATTTTGTATTTTTTGATTTTCCGTTTTTTCTCAGATTCCGCCGGCTTCGATAGTGGCCTCCACAATCTTGTCAAAGTCATCCCTGTCCACATCACGCCACAGTGCACTGATCCAGAGCTTCTGAAAATCCGTAAAATAAGGGCTATTCTTCAGATAGTGCTTTTTGTCTGCCGCAGGGGTAAGAGTAAGCACCAGCTCCTTAATAAGAAGGAAATATGTGTAAGGCAGCACGTCCTTCCTGGCAAAAAGCATCCTAAGGAAGCCGATATAACCCACCTTGATAAATTCCGCAGTCAGCTCGTTCTCATACTTTGAGAAATATCCGCGACGGCCCCATTCCTTCCAGAGCAGCATCATTATGGTGAGATAATCAGCATAGCTCATCACATCAGACACTCGCTTTTCTTCCTCGGGCCTTACATAGAAATGATAGAGATTCTCATTTACAATAGCACCGCGGCTTATCTCCATATGAAGAAGTTCCTTGTAATAAATATCCTCATACATAAGCCTTTCCGGAAATGTGATCCTATGCCCCGTCAGGAAATGCCTCTTGACGATGCTGGGATAAGCCTTTCCAAAACGCTGCTCCCTGAACACTTCCTTGCGGACCATATCATCCGTTACGAAGACATCCTTGTCTTTTCCGTCCATATCGCCTGCCTCAAAATATGTCAGCTCGACAGATGTATCCTCAGCGTAATTGCAGGCTACTATATCATAAGTATTGTCATGTGACTTCTTTATGAGCTTTTCAAAGAAATCCGGCTCAAGCCAGTCATCAGCATCCACGAAAGATATCCACTCGCAGCTTGCATACTGCATGCCGATGTTGCGGGCAGCACCCTGACGGTTGTTCCTCTCGTTTATGATGACCCTGATATTCTCAGGATATCTCTTCTCCCAGTCCTTAAGTATTGCCGTAGTTCCATCCGTAGGCGCATCGTCAACACAGATTATCTCTATCTTGTCACGGTCTGTTCCGTCAAACGAATACTTAAGCCCCGTAGTCTGTCTGATTATGGATGTCAGGCATCTCTCGATATGCTTCTCCTCGTTGTAGCAAGGAATGATCACGCTTATGGAATCCTTCATACCCCCGTTCCTTTCTGATACGCCTTATTTATGCCTCACCCTCAAGTTTCTTCTCTGCTGCTGCCGCCGCTTCAGGATTCTGCTCCTTCATGATGGCCAGCATCTCCTTAAGAAGCTTAACCTCTGCTGAATCTTCAGCAGGCTTTGCAGCCTCTTCTTCAGCCTTCTTCTTTGCAAGCTTCTTAGCAGCTTCTTCAGCAGCCTTGGTAGCTGTATTGATAGCCTTGAGCAATATGAAAAGTATCAGCGCTATGATGAGGAAATTTACTACAGCGGATACAAATGCGCCATAGTTGAACTGTACATTGTTGATCTCCCATACACCGCCGACTACCTGCATCACACCGTTTTCATCCTTTGTAGCACCGCCGGTAACAAGCGCAATAAGCGGATTTATGAAACTGTCCGTAAGTGCAGTGACTATGTTACCGAATGCAGCACCGATGATGACACCGATAGCCATATCCATTACATTTCCCTTAAGTGCAAACTCCTTGAATTCTTTTAATAAACCTTTGAACATTTTTATACCTCCACTTTTTCTACAGGCTTAAAGCCCTTTGTTTTTTTGAAATCCATATTGCATTTAAATGACCCAACGGTATCCGAAGGATCTATGCGCTCAAAATTGATATTATCAAAAGCTGTCCTGTCAAAAACGGCTGACACAAAAGTCTGCTGCTCGTCATTTCCCGTAGCAGTATTAACGACCATATCCGTAGCATGCACGGCTACCTTTTGTACAGGAAGCAGTGCAAAACTGTCTCTTGCGATCCTGAGCATCGTACTGCACACATAGTCCTGAAGCAGTTCATAATGCATGGTAGCGCTCATCTGCTTTTCAGAAAGCTTGCCGGTCTCTGTAAGCGCAAGAACCTTTCCCGGAATCGTATCCTCTGAATTGATAACAAACTCCACCTCAAGCACAGCAGGATCATCCGTGCCTATTTCAAACTCGCTTCCGTACTCCACAAGGTCATCAAAAGGGCCTGCCAGTTCCACAGCCTCAAGATAGGCATCTGTATCGCCTTTTAATATTCTCTCGCTAAGCGCCTTAAGCTCCGGCTCACGGACATTGTTCCAGTCCACGGAAATATCACAGGCCTTATGTATAGAACGAAGCTCATCAACAGCCGCCTCAAACTCAGCCACCTGCTGCCTTGCCGCCTCTGCAGACTCATTCGCAGCCTGAAGCTTTGCCGCCGCCTTTGCTTCCTTATCAGACTGAGCCAGCTTTGACGCAGACTCCTTCTTGCCGCCAAAAAGTTCATTGAATTTGTTTTTTAAGCTGAAACTCTTCTGATATGAAACACCCGTGCCGGGTATGCCTACTGAAGAAGTGGTGCGCCCAGTTGTAGAAAAAGTCTGATGAAAGCCTTTGCCTCCTACACTGACGCTTGCGCTTTTTGTGCCGAGGTTAAGCTTTACGCCCTTGCACAGTTTAATGCTCTTCCTGAAACGAAGTCCCATTATTTTTTATCCCCTGTTCCGCCGCCAACAAGGCCGTTATTTTCAACGCCGTACTCGTCCCAGATGTCAAATCCGGAATCATCACTGCTGCCTGCATTACCGCCGTCATCGCTGCCGCCCGTAGAATGTTCGGTAAAATAATTATCTATAGTCTCAAGAAGGGCATTTTTTCCGATAGTTTTCAGAAGATATCCTTCCGGCTTAAGGGATACGCCCCTAAGAACGCTCAGCTTGTCAGACTTGCCAGTAAGAAACATAACCGGCACGCCTGCAGAATTCGTCTCTGCCTTAAGCATCCTGAGAACCTGCGGTCCGGATGTAACAGGCATGTCATAATCCAGGAGGATTAAGTCTGCCTCATTTCCTGCGAGCCAGGTCAGTGCCTGCATGCCGGAATTCGCCATTCCCACGCGGTAATGGTCCTTGAGCCATCCTCTTATGGTACGCAGGTATGTAGGATCATCATCAACAATAAGGATGCATTTCTTCCTTGCCTGCATGGACTGCTCATCAAGGATCTCCTCTATATCACTAAGAAGCCGTTCTATGTCTACCGGCCTTCCGATAACATCCGCTATAAGCTCCTCGGAAATATACTTGCTGACCACCTCATACTCCATTGGATTGGAAATAAGTATGAGCTGCTTATTCTCCTCGACACAGAGCTCCTTAATATAGATCATCGCCTTGGAGTAAGCTTCAAGATCCTCGGTCACGTAAAAAAGTATGACACTGGCATCATTCTTTACTGCACGGATTTCTTCCTCATCTATGCCGCACTCAGAAACAGTGTATTGCTTCTGTGTGAGATTCTTCTTTATGTTATTTACTATGAACCCTTCGGTCCTTCTGATGATCAGTATGGTCTCAAACATTTAAAACCTCTGCCGGCCTGTGTTTCGAACCTCGTAACGCTATTATATTATCATCCCATATTACACTATTATAGCAAATCCAGTCTCCAAAATATACAGACTTTTTAACAAATTTCCACAACCTCTGAGAAAGTCCATATCTTTATATTGAACTCCGCTATAGGGCATCCGCAGTACTCGCACTTCTTTGCCCCCAGCATCTTAAGTGGCGCTCCGCAGCTGGGACAGGTCAGGGATTTCGCACCATCTATGTAGTTATTATCGCCTGCATCCCTGTCCTGGATGTAGATCATCTTTACTTCATATTTTTTCTGTTCGTAAAGATATTCATCGCCTTCCAGGAGTTTTCCGTCAAGATTCTTTAGCGTGTACAGATACTGTACGGCTGACTGGAAAGTAACGATACAACGCCCAGACTTTTTTACGTAATCGGATATGGCTGTCTTGTGTACATGGACGGAATCAAAGCGTTCCTTACGCCCTTTAGCCTTGATTCCTTCTATATGATCCTCCGTCTCGGAAAAAAGTTCAGCGTTAGCGAATTCCAAAAGCGCGGTATTTTCTTCAGTTACCGCTTTGAAATAACTCCTGAGCACAACCTCTGCCCGCTCCTTCATCTCATTATAGTTAAACTCCGGAAAATCCTTCACTATGGCAGGAAGTTTTATAGAAGAGACATCTGTAACCGATTTCGGCATCTTAGAAGCCTCCACCTTTGACTGGTCCAGGGCCTCCTTTGTCTTTATCACGGCATCGCCAAAATCCTTTGCCCCAAGCTCTCTGGCAAAGCGGTCAGCCTTAATCTTGAAATACAGAAATATGCCCAGCAGAACCAAGATAATGCCAAGAACTCCGAAAACCGCAACCAGGATTATTATTAAAAACGTAACCATTGTTCCTCCCTCTGTACAAAGCACGCAAAAAACATACGGATAAGACTTTCACGATAATTATACAAGGCATCCCAGCTGTTTTCAATTTGAGAATAAAGAAAGAAGGCCGCAGGAGCATTCGCTCCTGCGGTCTTGAAAAATCTGTATTTTACTTGGAAATTACAGCTGAGGGCCTGCTGCAACGAGTGCCTTACCAGCCTCGTTTGTCTCATACTTCTTGAAGTTCTTCTGGAATCTCTCTGCAAGATCCTTAGCCTTTGTCTCCCACTCAGAAGCGTCAGCATATGTATCTCTGGGATCAAGGATATCGCTGTTAACTCCGGGAAGAGCTGTAGGAACCTCAAAGTTGAAGAAAGGAATTGTCTTTGTCTCAGCCTTAAGGATGTCACCGTTAAGGATAGCATCGATGATACCACGGGTATCAGGGATGGAGATTCTCTTACCTGTTCCGTTCCAGCCTGTGTTTACAAGATAAGCCTTAGCGCCGCTCTTCTGCATTCTCTTAACAAGCTCCTCACCGTACTTTGTAGGATGAAGCTCAAGGAATGCCTGACCGAAGCAAGCTGAGAAGGTAGGAGTAGGCTCTGTGATACCACGCTCTGTACCAGCAAGCTTAGCTGTGAAACCGCTCAGGAAGTAGTACTGAGTCTGCTCAGGTGTAAGAATGGATACAGGAGGAAGTACTCCGAATGCGTCAGCTGAAAGGAAGATTACGTTCTCAGCTGCAGGACCGGAAGAAACCTTGTTTACATTCTTAGCGATCTTCTCGAGGTGGTCGATAGGATAAGATACACGAGTGTTCTCTGTAACTGACTTATCAGCGAAATCGATCTTGCCTTCTGCATCAACAGTAACGTTCTCAAGAAGAGCGTTTCTCTTGATAGCGCCGTAGATGTCAGGCTCGTGCTCCTTGTCAAGACCGATAACCTTTGCATAGCATCCGCCCTCAAGGTTGAATACGCCGTTGTCATCCCAGCCGTGCTCGTCATCACCGATGAGGAGTCTCTTAGGATCTGTAGAAAGTGTGGTCTTACCTGTTCCGGAAAGACCGAAGAAGATAGCTGTGTGCTTACCTTCCATATCTGTATTAGCAGAGCAGTGCATGGAAGCGATTCCTTCAAGAGGAAGGAAGTAGTTCTGCATAGAGAAGAGACCCTTCTTCATCTCGCCGCCGTACCATGTGTTAAGGATAACCTGCTCTTTGGATGTTACGTTGAAAAGAACTGCTGTCTCAGAGTTAAGGCCAAGCTCCTTGTAGTTCTCAACCTTTGCCTTGGAAGCACAGTAAACCTTGAAATCAGGCTCGAAAGCAGCCTCTTCTTCTGCTGTAGGCTGGATGAACATATTTCTTACAAAATGTGCCTGCCATGCTACTTCCATAATGAAACGAACTGCAAGACGTGTATCCTTGTTAGCGCCGCAGAATGCATCAACAACATAGAGCTTCTTGTTTGAAAGCTGCTCAATAGCAAGCTTCTTACAAGCTTCCCATGCTTCCTGAGTTGCAGGATGGTTGTCGTTCTTGTACTCATCAGATGTCCACCATACAGTGTCCTTTGACTTGTCATCCATTACGATGAACTTATCTTTAGGTGAACGTCCTGTGTAGATACCAGTCATTACGTTAAAAGCACCAAGCTCTGTAACCTGTCCTTTATCAAAGCCCTCAAGAGAAGGATCTGTCTCCTCTTCGAAAAGTTTGTCATAGGAGGGATTGTAAACAACCTCTGTCACACCTGTGATGCCATACTTAGTTAAATCAACATTTGCCATAGCGTTTTTCCTTTCTTACAGAATATTATATTAGATGTGTCGAACCCAACAGCAATAAGTATAAAATCAGAGGCACCAAATGTCAAGGAATCGAAGCCTATTTTTGCACAGCTTTTTTCACATTTTTCATGGTACTTTTCATAATAGATTTACATAAATAAAATAAGTAAACCGTTTTTATTTAATCATTAATTTTAAAAAATAATTCTTGACACAAACTTTTCCATTTGGTATTATTAGTTTTCGGTAGCCGAGAATTGTCGGATACAGCTGCTGCCGTGGCTCAGTCGGTAGAGCGTCGCATTGGTAATGCGGAGGTCGGCGGTTCGATTCCGCTCGGCAGCTTTTAATATCGGGGTGTGGCTCAGTTTGGCTAGAGCGCCGTGTTAGGGACGCGGAGGCCGCAAGTTCGAATCTTGTCACTCCGACATTAAAAAAGGGATTGTAGGAAACTACAGTCCCTTATTTTTGCATAAAGCCAGCTCCCCTCATCAGGCTCTGAAACAGTTGCAAGGAGCAAAATAAAAGGAAGCGGACTACGCTTCCTTTCCTGTTATCTCTTATTTGTCGAAATCTATTCTAACTAGCCTTTCAAGCCGCGCAGGGACAAAATCTAGTGGGATCCGTTTTCCGCTACTGTCTTACTGCTCTGCATACATATACTTGTTCTTGGATTTGCCACCCAGGAATTTCACTTCATCCTCAGCCAGCTGAAGCTCATCAAAAACCTTCATCGCATCTTCCAGCTGGGCCGCATTGATGCAGAAAACAACCCTTGTCTTTTCGCCCTTGAATAACCTGCTGAAAAACCCTGGCTCCTGCCACCTCAGAAAATATGAAACACGGGCATACTGAAGCGCAGCCTCGATCTTGTGCCTCGTCACATCGATGTTCTTCTTCTTTCCACCGACCAGCTCGCAAAGGTCTATCTCATTATTCACTTTTACCCTGGTCATCATATTATCGATGTTCAACGCCTACGCCTCCTAATTCCGCAACTTTCCCGAAAACTACAGCTATTCTACCACTTTATTAACCATATGCAAACTTTGTGCGCTATGCCGCACTTACGTCCGCCTGTCCATCCGCTATATTACAGCCTCTTGTTTATCATCCTGAAATCCCGCAGCGCCTGGGTTCCGATTTTTATGATCTTGATCATATTTATGGAATTTACCCCACCCTGCCTCGGTCTGAATGTAATAGGTATATATCTTGTGCGGCAGCCCTTCTTCTTAAAGATTACCGACACCACCACATTGGTAAGGAAATAATCCTCGGGTATGATATCAATGTACTTTTCCAGCGTTCTCGCATTCATCAGTCTATACGGAGTGTTTGCATCAGGAATCTTCACCCCGAAGCATACGTTTATGACCTTCCGAAGCGTCCTGGTCACGAACACCCGCCCTGCGCCGTCCCCCCTGGTCCTGCGCCAGCCTATGACCATGTCATACTTTTTCCTGCGCTTCCAGAAAGGCTCAAACTCCTCCGGCAGCGTCTGTCCGTCTGAATCCGTCTGGAAGATGTAGTCCGCACCATGGGCCAGCGCATATTTATAACCATAAAGAATGGTTGCGCCATGCCCACCGTTTTCCTTGGTAAGCGGCTGCAGCAGCGGCCTGTCCTTAGCCATTTCGCAGAGTATCTTAAAGGTGTCGTCCTTGCTGCCGTCATCTATGACCACCATCCGGCTTTCCCCTTCCCCGTTGTGCTTTTCTATCACGGGATACCAGTCCTCGACCAGCTGTCTTATGTTTTCTGATTCGTTATACGCCGGTATAACTATATATAACTTATCCATCATTCCTCCAGGCACCGGACATTACAGCCACAGTCTGCCTCCGCAAGGCCTATAAGCCGCTTACAACTCCCAGACTGTATCCCGCAGGAGCCTGCAGGATCTGTGCACATATTTTTTTAGCCTCATCCGTTTTAATGCAAGCTTTCATATTATCTGCTTTAAGCACAGGAAGGAAACTCACATCCTTCATCCCCTGTTTCATCCCCAGTCCCGTGTACTTCATGTACGCCTCGTGGAGACACCATAGGTCAAAGAAATCCATGGTAACATTTGAGGATTCATTCTTTAGGTATTCATCCTCTTCGCCGGCGAAATACCTGCCCGATATATCACAGCTAAGTTCCCGGTGTTCCTGTATATCGATTCCATTAGGAACATCCGAACACGAACAAGCCGCATAGCCGCCGGAATGTGATACACTGAAGAAAACATCCGGGTGTTCCGGAAAATAAGGCCTGCCGTCTGAACTCTTGCATACATTCTCAACATGACCTGCAGCCTTCAGCACACTTGTACATTCTATCGCATCCTTGGAATAAAACAAGATTTCTTTTTCACCGGCGCCTTCCTTACTGTAATCCAGGTATGCACACTGAATAAGCATTCCTGCCGCAAGGGACAGCGTGGCCGGCTTGCCGGTCCGTCCCTCAAGCTGTTTCCTCCGATCCGGATCTATCAGTTCCAGTGCGCCTGCACATGCATCCGCTGATTCAAGGCCGCCTATATCCATAAGGTACACACGCATCATTCTTTCATCTCCAGGGAGCGAAAGCCCCCAAATGTCTGAATTGAAACCTCTGCCTCACCACAAGCCATCCGGCCGGTACATACTGATACGGACAGGCCGCGAAGGGCCTGCCCATCTGATGCACAATATGAACTTGCTAATTGCTTGAAAAAAGGAAACATACCCTAGATATGATAAACTGCATTATTCAGGCTTCAATATTCAGAATATTGGCAAAGCCCGTCACTTCAAAAACTTCCATTACATTCTCGTTTGCGCCGCGAAGCACCATGCGTCCACGCGCGCTCATATTCTTATGCATTGAAAGAAGTATCCTGAGTCCTGCCGAAGAAACATAGTCCAGATTTGTTATATCAAAAACCAGCTCCTTCACGTCTTCCGCAATGGGATCCAGTTCCTTATCCAGCTGCGGAGCAGTGGTGGTATCCAGCCTTCCCTCAAGCGCAACCGTAAGCTTTTCTCCGTCTTTTTCCTGTTTAATGTTTAACATATTGCCTCCTTTGCCGCGCCTGCTTTATATTTAGCACGCTATCAGCCTGCATGAACTTCCTTTTCAATCACAAGGCAGACCTTGTCTCCTTCTATCCAGACCTTAACATCATCTGCAATATTTGCAATGATGGATTTCTCCAGCTCGTCCCACTCTGCTTCTGCTTCATTATTGTCATGGGCATTCTTAACATCATTCCTATACTGATCCAAAGACCATATATAGCTTGATGTCACGGCGCCTGCATAGCATCCCATCTGTACGTTACCGGCCTGCATCTGTGCCATGTCAAAAGCCTCTACATCCACAGGAGTGAACATTATATATTCAAAAATATCAAATATCCTTCCCATCAGGCCCTTGTTCGCTTCATTTCTGCCCTTTGAAGAAATGTCAACAAGGTTCATCTTCTTTTCAGGATCCATATTTGTCTTTGCTTCAAGGGTAAGCTTTGCAGTATCCCCGTCAAGCTCTGCCCAGTACTCAGCTGAAAACTCCTTGGTCACTGCACATACGACTCCGAAAAGTTCCTCACCCAGCAGTCTCAGGCGGATGCGTTCCTTCTGCGGAAGATTAAGTTCTTCTGCAAACGCTGTAGTTCTATCCAGCGCTTCTTCTAAGCCTGTCCCGTCATTTTTTATGATTACTTTAACTGTCTGCATCTGTTTCCCCCTTGCCTTCATACTCATAATAAGCTCCGGTTACATTTATAAATACTACCACAAATGTCCGGTTTTCTCCACAACTGCTTTTGCAGCTGACCGCTTCTCCATAGGATTATCATCACTCATGCATGGTATACTCCTGATCCTCAGCGATCATCTCAAGCATAATGCGTGCGAATTTCTCATCAAACTGTGTACCCATCCCCTTTTCCAGCTCACTTTTCACATGATCCTGGGGAATAATGTCCCTGTAACTCCTGTGACTGGTCATTGCGTCATAGGCATCCGCAACAGCAATGATCCTGGCTTCTTCCGGGATTTCTTCACCCTTTAAGCCGTCGGGATAACCCTTGCCGTCATACCTTTCATGATGCCATCTTGCTCCGGTTACTAACTTTGGCATTTCACTGATGGTCGTCAGTATCTCAGCCCCCTTCACAGGATGCTGCTTGATCTGCATATATTCCTCATCCGTAAGTCTTCCAGGCTTATTTATCACAGTATCTGAAACACTTATCTTGCCTACATCATGCAGGAGTCCCATCATGTAGATTTCTTCCTGTCTCCCCTCATCATAGCCGTATCTTCTGGCTATCTCCTTGGAGTATGACGCTACCCTTTCGGAATGACCATTCGTATATGCATCATGGGCATCTATGGTTTTAGCGAGAGTGTGTACCACATGCAGTGAAAGGCTTTCAAGCTCGGCAGTCTTTTTAGCCACCTCCCGGTGAAGATCTCTCTGAAGAAGTATAAGGTCAAGAAGATTTCGTACCCTTATCTTTAAGGCCTCCGAAGAAAAAGGCTTTCTTATAAAATCCATAGCACCAAGAGAAAGGCCCTTTGCCTCTGAATCGGAATCCTCATTTGCAGTAAGGAAAATTACCGGAACTTCCTCTTTGGAATTCTCACTTTCCCACTCCCTTAATGCACAGATCGTCTCAAAGCCGTCCATCTCAGGCATTCTTATATCCAGCAAAAGAAGGTCAACCGGATTCATTGCGATATAGTCCATCAAAAGCCTGCCGTTCTTTAAGCATGTGACCCTGAAACCAGCTTCCGTAAGTATCCTATTTGCATGTTTGAGTATCATGGCGTCATCATCAACTACTACGATTCTCTCTTCCATATTTTCCCTTTCTGCCACTTTGGCGGCTACATGTAGAGAATTTGTGAAAGCAAATTCTCTGATGCGATAAAGAATATTGATGCCTCTTAATAATTTAATAAGGGATCAGTTCAGATAATCCCACCTGTGCGCAATAAAGTAATTATCGACAGCTTCCACGATTGCTTCTTTGCTCATGGTTTTCAACAGATATCCCTGGGGCTTCAGCCGCATAACACTCATAATACTTTCACGGTCGGATTTACCGGTCAGGAATATGATAGGGATCTCGGAAGCGCTTATTTCGCTCCTGATCATCTCCATTACCTGTGGGCCCGGAGTTATGGGCATATCATAATCAAGCAGAATGAGATCCGGCGTATGGTGAGCGATATATGTTATGGCCTGCATTCCCGATTTAACCGCAGTAATGCGGTACCGGTCAGAAAGCCAGCCCTGAAGCATCTTTAGGAATGTCGGATCATCATCCACCAGAAGGATACGCTTTTCAAGCCTGTGCTCAGAAGCTACTTCGGCAACCGCCGTCAATTCTTCGGCAATATATTTCGCATCGAAGGGACGCTTGAATACCTTTCTGATCCGTTCTTCCGGAATGTACTTTGCTATCTGCGCAAGCTCCTGCTCGTACCCGATAACGCAAAACGGAATGTCATCATCCGATGTGATATCTTTGATATAGACAAGCGCTTCCGCAGAGTCGTACACATAATCCCCCGCCAGCATGAGAACAATGTCGCAGTCGATCCTGTTAACCTCAATGCTCTTTACTACAGGCTCTGAAAATACAGTAGTAAATCCCGCTTTCTTAAGATTGCTGTCAAGCGCATCAGCTGTAAATCCGGATCCGCTGCTTATTATAAGTATTTTGCCGGTTGTCATGGCTGTCCTACCTCTCCTTTGATTATCCCGGGTATCATTTCATAATCAAAATTGTCCACTGCTTTTATGATCGCGTCAACCCTTGTCGCCTCATCTTCGGGGATCCTGTATCCTTCCAGAGACTGTGCCACATGGACCACGCTGTCAAAATCAAAGCTTGCGCAGAACTCTGACAGAGTCCTGTAGGCCTCATTTAATTCCTCCATGGTAATAAGCGGACGATCATCATTCTCCGGATCATCCTGCTCATTTAACGGCTCCAGAGCTTTGGCCAGCTTCCTGTACTGCGAAATAAGCTTTGACAGTTCCCTGCCGATCGTTTCCGTATCACCCATATCCCCGGCTTTTTCAAGCCTTGCCGCAAACTCTCCGAGCTCCAGCGCTCCTATTACCCTGGAGGTACTCTTAAGGGCATGGATCTTTATCGTTGTATTCTTAATATCCCTCGCAGCCCAGAACCTTTCGATGTCATCCGCATTTTTAACGGCCGTGTCAAGATACATCTTTAACGTCGCCATATAAGACTCGCCGTTGCCGCAGTGATTCAGACCGGAGCCCACATCGATCGCATCCAGATGAAAGAGAAAGTCCGGGAGCACATAATCGTCATCTCCGCCAGCATCCGATGCCGGTGCCACCTTCCCCTTCGGCAGATATTGCAAAAGCATCACTTCCAGGCGATCGGGATCTATCGGTTTTGTAATATAGTCGTCAAAGCCTGCCTTGATATACATCTCGCGCATACCCGATATCGCATTGGCGGTAAGACAGATGATCGGTGTATCCCCGTTCGGAGTTTCCTTAAGCTCCCGCATCTCTACAAGGGTCTCGATACCGTCCTTATCCGGCATCATATGATCCAGGAATATCACATCATAATGCCTGTTTTTATACATCGCGATTGCTTCATCACCGGATTCCGCAGTATCGATCTGAATCTTTGTGCGTTTCAAAAGATTGGCAAATACAGTAAGATTAACGGGAGTATCATCAACAACGAGTATTTTCGCATAAGGCGCGGTAAACTTCTCACGATACCCCTGTCTTTCTTTCAGCGAGCGCTTAAACGCTTCCTCGTAATTTCCGACGGGATCCCATTTTACCACCTTCTGTTCCAAGGCAAAAGAAAATACCGATCCCTCTCCGTAAACACTTTCTACATCAAGACGGCTGCCCATCATGGACAGAAAGCTCTGCGCTATGGTCATGCCAAGGCCCGTACCTTCTATATTGCGGTTTCTTTTTTCCTCAATACGCTCGAATGCCTTGAAAAGCCGGTCCATATCTTCCGGCTTGATCCCTATCCCGGTATCGGCAATGCTTATCTTCAGTTTAATGCTATCCGGTTTCTCCGGTATTTTTTCATATCCCGCAGAAAAGGTTATAGAACCTTCCTTGGTATATTTGACCGCATTGGAAAGGATATTTGTTATGACCTGCTTGATCCTTATCTCGTCCCCGTTAAGTATCAGAGGTATCTCCCTGTCTATATCCATGTTAAAAGCCAGACCTTTTTCTTCAGCCTTCTTCTGCACCATGTTTACAATGTCGTTCAGTACGGACACAAAACTGTAATCCACATTGATGATGTCCATTTTGCCGGCTTCGATCTTCGAGAAGTCCAGGATATCGTTTATGATGCCTAAAAGCGTATTGCCGGCTGTCCTGATATTCTCGGAATAACCAATGATTGTCTCGTCATTGCTGTCCCTTAATACCATCTCGTTTAGTCCAAGGATGGCATTCATGGGGGTACGGATATCATGTGACATTGTTGAAAGGAAGTAGGACTTGGCATCATTGGCCTTATTGGCCTCCAATGCCGCTTCCGAAAGTTTACGGTTATATATCATCAGTATAACGAAATTATATATGAGCAGGCTGACAAGTCCTACTGAAACGATACCTAACAAAAGCCAGTCAACCACGCGGTTCTGCACCAGGTCATCCTTTGGAATGTACGCAAGCAGGTACCAGGACTTCAGTGATTCAAAGGGCGTATAGGCTATCACGCAGTCCTCACCCTTGGAGTTCTTAATGACCATCGAACCTTCTCCGCCAATGATCTCCTGCATAAAGCTCTCATATTCCTCAGCGGTAACATCGTTATAGGATTTGTAATATTCAAAGAAATTGCTGTTCTTTAATGATTTGCCGTGGATAATATAGTCGCCGTCTTTGTCAAAGATACTTATTTCAATACTCTCGTATTCACCTTTTAAGAAAACCAGTTTCTGCTCGAGAAGGCTAAGCGGAACCACACGCATCAAAAGAGCGGTCCTTAATTCCCCGGTATCCGGGTCAAGAACCTTCACGTAATTCATAAATGCGATGGACTGTATTCCGTTCGTGGGATTTGTGTAAGCCCGCGTGATATTAACTACACCGGTAGCATTGCTCACACTTTCAAGATTGTCAAAGATATATATATTTTTGTAGGAAACCGAGTAATCGCCGGGCTTGCTCACATTTTCCGCAGTTGATATGCCCGAAAGATTCGGATCGTCCATGAAAATGAGATGGCCGGATATCTCGGGAGATATCTTAGCCTTTCTGATATAGGAGATCGCCTCCTCCGCAGTCATCGGGGTGCCGGCCTCCGCGGAGTTGTTGACATAGTTCGACCATATATCGCACAGATGCTGCTCATCCTCGATATAGTTAGCAATGATCTGCTCCACTGTGAGAGTCATCTTCTCATATGCTTCTATCGCGTTCCGGTTGCTTTCTTCCACCTTGAAACTTGCATACCTTACGATAAAAAGCAGTATAAATCCAATGATGAGAAGGTTTGGAATGATGACCGTCGCTTTCTTCACACGCCCTCCCGCTTTTTACTCAAAGGTTCCGTACATCGCAACAGCATCATCTATGGTGATATCGCCTTTTCCGACCTGGAATGACGCCATCTTGATCTGTACTGTAAGCGGATCCGTAATGCCGACTACCTCCGGTGAGATCGTGCGTTCAGACGGCACCTGGCTGAAGGGAGCATAAACCGAGTCAAAAGACATATCCGCAGTAGGTGTGATCAGACGCTTCACGGAAGCCAGTTCATTCAGTTCGCTGTCCGTGATAAGAAAACGCATAAACTCGTTTGTCATATCCAGATTATCGCATTCCTTATTGACTGAGAATTCTACGGATGGACTGTCTATAAAGTAGCCGCCTTCATCCGTCAGCGGAATCGGTACAAAGATATACTCAAAAGGCGAATTGATAAATGCCTCGGACTGGCTTTCCCTCTTCCTGGTACCGGATACTGTGTCCCCGGCGCAGATCATCATGGGTACATCACCCTCAAAAAAGCGGAGGATCACCTCAGTGTAATTATCCTCGATCTTGTCGCACTCATTAAGATCAATACATCCGCTCTCTATCAGCTGTTCTACGGATTCCAATGCCGGGCGCATATATTCTCCTGCTGCCGGATCAAGATCATTGGCAAGTGCAAGTGCTTCCGGATCCTCAGCAAGAGTAGCAACAAACATAGGATAAGCAAGCGTGTACATAAAACATCCGGATGAGTCCAGACTGTAACCCATCATAGGGCTCTCATACCCCTTGTTATGAAACTCTTCACACACCGTCATTAGCTCCGTCCTTGTAGCAGGGACGCTTAAGCCTTCCTTTTCAAACAGGTCTTTGTTCACCAGCATGCCATAGCTTCTTGAAAAGATCGGCACCATCATCACATTGCCTTCCGCATCATGATTGATAAGACCGGGGCGGATGCAATCCATATCAAGGCCCAATGCCGGATCAGAAAGCTCTTCCGTATGAGTGAATACATGATCGTATTTCTCATTACCCATCATCCAGGTAAAAGAAAAGAAAATATTGGGGCTGTCATCACCTTCCAGCACTGTATCCAATATATTGTTATAGTCATCAAGCTTCACATAGCTAAGATGAACATTCGGATATATCTCGTTGAATCTGTCAAATTCAGCTTCTAAAGCCTCAAAATTATCATAACTTCCGACTACCGTGATGTCGCATGCCGTATCTGTCTTGAGCTTCGGAGAAAATCCCTCTGTCGTTTCTTCCGGAGCCTTGCCGGTGCATGCGCTCAGCGATGCAAGAACGCTTATGGCTGCAACCATGCCGATCATCTTTTTCATGAGTTCTATTCCCCCTTTATTCTGAAAATCTTTAATGTCCCAGAACCGTGACTCATTGGCTAAATCTTCACTTCATTATATGAAAATAGCCCTTGTTATTCAATAGCAGGCGCCTTGGGTGAAAACAGCTTACGTTTTCTTTCCACCATAGCCTCTAAGTCCGATAAATACAGGCTTACGTCCTTGTGGGTGTCGCATCTCTCGATGAGGCCGGAGCCGTTCTTGTGAACCCTTTTGCTCACAGTTCCCACGCCGATCGCCACTATGGACTGCACTTCCTCCATGATAAGGATATTATAAAGACCATACTTTCCTTCCAGGGCAAAGCCTGTATTCTCAAGGCTTCCCGCCATATTCTTCTGGCGGTAGAGATAATATGGCTTCATCCCCAGTGACGCCGCTGTCTCATTAGCCTTAAGCATTGCCTTGTCTGCATCCAGTCCCTTTATGGCACCATGCTCAGCTATCCACTGCTTCATCCTGGAAGCCCGCTTTACTGCCAGGGAATGAGCGGTGATACTGTCTGGCTTAAACGCAGCCACTTCATCAAAGCTCCTCTCCACATCGGAAAGAGTCTCCCCCGGAAGTCCAAGGATCATGTCCATATTTATATTGTCAAAGCCTGCGTCACGGGCCTCGCCAAAAGCACGCCTTATATCATCTGTAGTATGACGCCTGCCTATGAGCTTTAGAGTTTCTTCCTTCATAGTCTGGGGATTTACGGATATCCTTGTCACACCGTAATTCTTCATCACTTTAAGTTTCCCCGGAGTAATGGAGTCTGGACGGCCTGCTTCCACTGTGAATTCCTTAAGTGACTTAATATCCACGCACTCACCGATATACTGCAACAGAATTTCTAAACTTTGCTCGTCAAGGGATGTGGGCGTACCGCCGCCAACATATACGGTATCCGGTTCCTTGCCATTCATATAAATGCGCATCTGCTCCATTTCGTATTTCAGCGCATCCAGGTATGACCTCACCCGGTCTGAATATGCATCAATAGGAAATGCGGTAAAAGAACAGTAGAGACACCTGGAAGGGCAGAAGGGTATTCCTATATACAGGCTGTACCCGTCTTCATTTATAAACGGCTTTAATATGCTGCTTTCAAGAGTTGCGATCTCTATGCCAAGTTCCGCTTTTTTATCGGATACCCGATACTTGTCATAAAGATCCTTTTTCACTCTCTGTCTGAGACTGTCCGCCTCTTCATCCGTCCCCAGCATCCCCATTATCAGCTTCGTAGGCCTCACGCCGGTGAGTGCTCCCCAGGGAAGCGTACGGCCGGTATATTCTGATAGCGAATCGTAGAGAAAGAGCTTCCACTGCCGCTTTACAGCAGTGGGGTCTTCTTCATCAGTTTTAAAAGGAAATGTAGCATCCTTTTCAAGTATTTCTCCCGAAGAAAAATGTATAAAACCCTTGTCACTCTTTTCCGGCGTAAGTGATGCGTATATAGTGTTGCTGCCGGCATCGCCGGATATTTCATCATTGTCACTGCGGACACTTTCATTATCCTCTATTACGACTTTTATCCCCTGTTCCGGATAGAATGATGTAACCAGCGCGTAAAGGTCATATTCATTTTCTTCTCTGTTGATCTTTAGTGTAAGCATAGTCAGACAGCACCCTTATACACAAAACGGATTGTATTTCTTTTCATGGCCTATGGTAGTATCACCGTTATGTCCCGGATAAACCTTTGTATCATCCGGCAGTACAAAAAGCCTTTCCTTTATGCTTCTTACAAGGGTACTCATGCTTCCGGTAGGGAAATCAGAACGTCCTACAGATTCCTCAAAAAGGGTATCGCCGGAAAAAAGAATACCGGCCGATTTAAAATAAAAACAGCATCCCCCGACGGTATGCCCCGGGGTTGCTATCACCTGGCAGGAAAAACCTTCCTGCTCCTCAGTGCTTATTTCCATTCCGTCTTTGCCAAATGTAAGCCACTGTCCGTCGCTAAAATAACCGTCAGGCTTAAACGTTATGGGCTCACCGCAAAAAGCTAACGACACATTCTTGGACGGATCCACTATAAGATCTTTTTCTTTGTCTAAACAGTATGCCTTAGCGCCGCTTTTTTCACAGAGCTCCTTTGCCCCGGTCATGTGGTCAAAATGCCCATGAGTCAGGAGCACTGCCGACAGCTTTATCCCCATCTCTTCAAGCTTGTCAGCTATAGCGCCGCCCCTGTCTGCAGGGTCGATAAATACTCCGGTGCCGTTACTGTCATATATGCAGTAACAGTTGGTTCCCACCATCCCCAGCGTCATGCCGGCTATCTTGTAATCCGTATTACCCATTCATGCTCCCTCTGTCACAGCAAAGGCCTACTCAGGCCTCTTAACATCTATTACGCTCTTTGTATTTCTGAGCCTTGTTGCTATCATGCTCACTTCATCACGGCTGGAAACCTCAAAGGAAATATTCATGGTAGCCATGCCCCTGGCATTCGTCTTAGTGGTAAGGGCCTGTATATCTATGTCGCTGTCTGACATAACCCTTGATATATCCGCCAGGAGTCCCGAACGGTTCTCCGCATATACAAGGAGTTCCACCATATACCTGCTGCCGGGCGATGTAGCCGCATCAAGTTCCCACTCTGCCTCTACTAATCTCTCCACTTCGTTTTCCGGAATGGTGAGTATATTTACGCAATCTTTTCTGTGAATGGTCACGCCGCGGCCTCTTGTTACATAACCGATGATGTCATCCCCGGGAAGCGGCGTACAGCACTTAGGAAATCTTATAGCCACATTGCCTGCACCCTTTACTATTATGCTGTTGCCGGCAATGGAGTTTGGCTTGCGGGTTACGCTTGACTTCTGCTCCTTTTCGCTGATTTCCTCCAGGATATCCTCGTCTGACGGAACAGTCCTCTTGTCATAGCCGCTCACCTCTATGAGCTTATTGACTATCTGGCCTTCCTTCAACGCACCGTGACCGATAGCAGCAAGAATATTATCCCAATCCTTAAAGCCATACTTCTTCAAAAGATGCGACTCATACTCGGGCTTAAGCAGGTCTGAAGGTTCTATGTTCCTTGACTTAAGATAAGCCTGGAGCATATCCCTGCCTTTTTCGATATTCTCTTCCTTAAACTCATTCCTGAACCACTGTGTTATCTTGGTCTTGGCCTGAGTTGACTTAACGATGTTCAGCCAGTCCCTGCTGGGTCCCCTGGCATTGGCCGACTGCATGATCTCTATCACGTCGCCGTTTTTTATCTCATAATTTATGGTTACCAGTTTGCCGTTTACCCTGGCGCCCATCATATGATTTCCAATGTCAGAATGAATACTGTAAGCAAAATCTATAGGTGTGGAACCCGCCGGAAGGTTTTTAACATCTCCCGTGGGAGTAAAACAGTAAACGCTGTCCGAAAAAAGATTCAGGTCGTTTTTGAGAAGGCTCATAAACTCCTTACTGTCGCCCATTTCCTTCTGCCATTCAAGGATCTGCTGCAGCCAATTGAGTTTCTCCTCCTCCTGAAGCTCGGGTTTCTTACCGTCTGAAGACTCTTTGTATTTCCAATGCGCTGCGATACCGTATTCAGCGGTCCTGTGCATCTCATATGTACGGATCTGTATCTCAAAAGGCACACCGTTTGTACCCGCCAGTGTAGTATGCAGGGACTGATACATATTTGCCTTGGGAACAGCTATGTAGTCCTTGAATCTTCCGGGTATTGGCTTATACATCTCATGGATAACACCAAGTGCGGCATAACAGTCCCTTACGCTGGCAACAATGATACGTACCGCAAAGAGATCATATATCTGATCCAGAGTCTTATTCTGGTTTTTCATTTTTTTATAGATACTGAAGAAATGCTTTGCACGTCCGTCGATCTTGGCTGATATTCCCGCATCACTGATATGCTTGGAAACCTCATTAACGATATCCTGAACTACCCTCTCTCTTTCAGACTTTCTCTCAGCTATCATCACTGACAATCGGTGATAATAATCAGGCTCCAGATATTTAAGGCACAGATCCTCCAGCTCAACCTTGATCTTTGAAATACCGAGACGCTGTGCAATGGGTGCATAGATATCAAGAGTTTCACGCGCTATCTCTTTTTGCTTTTCGGGACTGTGATATGAAAGCGTACGCATATTATGCAGGCGGTCTGCAAGCTTTATCATGATGACACGGATATCCTTGGCCATCGCAAGAAACATCTTCCTGAGGTTCTGTGCCTGCAGCTCCACCTTATCCGAGCTGTACTGTATCTGAGAGAGCTTGGTCACACCGTCAACAAGAAAAGCAACCTCTGCGCCGAAGCTGTCCTTGAGCTCATCTATGGTCATCACCGTATCTTCAACCACGTCATGAAGAAGACCTGCCGCTATGGTCTCCTTGTCCATTTCCATTTCGGCAAGTATTATTCCCACACAAAGAGGATGTATTATGTACGGTTCTCCCGATTTTCTTTTCTGATCCTTATGAAATCGTCCGGCAGTTTCATATGCCTTCTGAATAAGTGATATGTCTTCCGAAGGATGATACTTCCTTACTCTGTCCGTAAGCTCACGATATAAAGCTTCAGGGCTCTGGAATTCTTCGATAGTTTCTATACGGCCGTAATCGATAACGACCGGGGTCTTGACAGCAGTTTCTGCGCTCAGTCTTTCTTCAGCCTCAGGCTGTTTTTCCTCAGTCTTTGCCGCAGAAAAAGACGCAGCGTCAGCTTTATCCTTGCCTTCCTCCGCATTTTCTATGATCTTTCCGATTTCTTCTATTTCATTTTCGACCTTAGCCTTCAATGATCATCCCCAACCCTCAAAACAATCATCCGGCTGCGTATGAATAGATCAAACATCAGCCGTCTACGGATAATCCGCTCACTCGCCCATATATCTTACGGCAGAATAAAGTTTATATCCCTCTATCTTCTCCCGGCCTTTAAGATCAGGCAGTTCAATAATAACAACCACAGCCGCTACTTCGGCTCCAAGTGACTCCACCAGCTTGATCATGGCTTCGGTGGTACCGCCGGTAGCGATCAGGTCATCAACTATCAGCACCCTGTCACCTTTCTTCACACTGTCCTTATGCATCTCAATGGTAGCCTGACCGTATTCCAGATCATAGCTCATCTCAACAGTCTCTGCAGGAAGCTTTCCCTTTTTCCTGATAAGTACAAAGGGCTTGCCCTCATTGTATGCAAGAGGCGCACCAAATATAAAACCTCTCGACTCAGCTCCGGCTACCACATCATATTCAACATCGGAAGCCATCTCAGCCATGGTGTCAACGGCAAGCTTAAAGCCATCAGCGTCACCGATAAGCGTGGTGATATCCCTGAACTGTATCCCAGCGCTGGGAAAATCAGGAATTGTCCTGATGTATGATTTTAACTTTTCTTCGTTCTTGTAATTATCAGCCATAAGCTTACCTCTTTCTTGATTTACTTACTAAAGATTTATTTACTCAGATATTTCATAAAATTCTCTTTATTCTCCATTGCCGTGGTGGTAGGTCTTCCCAGGTCATCCCTTGCCCCCACCTGGCACTTTACTTCTATAAGGCTGAGCTCACCGGCAGCCTTTGCCTTCTTAAGCTCTGCATCAAGGCTGTCAAAATCCGAAACGCTTACGGCATTGGGATATCCGCAGGCCTTTGCCACAGCAACAACATCTACGGAAGATGCTGCAGTAGGCATGCCGCCCACAGTCTCATGTGCCTCATTATTTATAACAATATGTATAAGATTCTTCGGCGCGAATTTTCCTACTACTGCCATTGCCCCCATGTGCATAAGCATTGCGCCGTCTCCGTCTATGCACCAGACTGTTTTTTCAGGCTTGTTCACAGCCACGCCCAGGGCTATGGATGAGCAGTGCCCCATGGAGCCTACCGTCAGGAAATCCCTGCCATGCTCACCGTCGCCTGCAGTACGATTTTCAAAAAGCTCCCTGCTGATCTTGCCGGTGGTGGAAACTATCGGATCATCACCGCTTACTGCCGTGATGTGTGCGATTGCTTCCTCCCTGTTCATGGTATATTCATTCTTATAATCCACTTTTCCGTCATAGGAAAGAGCGCCCTTCTTTATGATAAAGGCCACCTGCTTGCCTGCTGCCAGATCCTTTTCAAAATCCTTCATGGCAGCTGTAAGCGTCTCCTCAGTGCATTCCTTATCTACTACAAAGGTACGTACATCCATATCCTCCATAAGCTTAACGGTCACTATACCCTGGTAGATATGCTGGGGCTCGTCATGCACTCCGGGCTCGCCTCTCCATCCGATCACAAAGATCATCGGGATCCCGTAAACCTTGTCATTTAAAAGTGATGCCAGAGGGTTGATGATATTTCCCTCACCGCTGTTCTGCATATATACAACAGGAACTTTTCCGGTTGCAAGATGATAACCTGCTGCCAGTGCAGCCGCATTGCCCTCGTTGGCTGCGATCACATGACGGGTGGCATCTATGCCATACCTGTCCATCAGGAAATTGCACAATGCCTTCAGCTGGCTGTCGGGAACACCTGCATAGAAATCTGCTCCTAAAATCTGTGTTAATTTTTCTGCCGTCATATTTCACCTCTCTGCCGCAACCATGCGGGGCTGTTATATAATTCAGAAATTCATCGTTCTGCTTCCCACCGACTACATGTGGGAAGTTTATATTATTTTTCTTTGCTCCAGTCCGGATCCACCGCTGCCAGTTCCTCAATGGAATCAATCTCCGTTATGGCTCCGTCCGCTATGGGATGAACTGTCAGGTCCAGCTTATCCAGATTGTCATTTACCACATCATCCCAGAAGAGCTCTTCGTATCCGCCTTTTTCATAGGCCTCGTAAATTGCATTCTTTAATATTTCCGCATCCGACGCTTTAAACCGGGATATTCCTACCATGTTATAGACGTCTGTGCCGACCTTTCCGACTCTTGTGATACGTCCGTTTTCATCCTGCTCAAATACCCAGTCATCAGACCTTCCGGCCACCATCCTGCCGAAATAACAGGAATGATCAAGCTTTGCCATAAACACGGCAGGATCCGGGATATAAAGATCCGCCTCACATATGAAAGTGTCCGCATCGCCGATGGCACCTGCATCACAGGCAGCTTTCACGGAAGAAATGTTGTTCACGGTCTCATACTCCGTATTCTTAAGCACCGTCAGGACGATACCCTTTTCAGGATCGGAATACTCTTTTTCCAGCACTTCAAACTGTTCACTCTTGTATCCCGTTACAACAAATATTTTTTTTACGCCTCTTGTTATAAGCCCCTGTATAACGGTGTCTATCATTCTTTTACCGTGTACCTTAACAAGAGGTTTTGCGATCCTGTCCGTAAGGGGACGCATCCGGGACCCAAGTCCCGCTGCCATCAGTACGGCTATTTCTTCAGCCATTTCAGCCTCCACTTTTAATTTCGGAAGCTCAGAACGCTCCCGTTTTTATGTCTTCAGATCTTATAGCTCATCTATCAGTGTGATGATGTCCTTAAACGGCATAAGCTTGGAATCAACCTCCAGTGCCCTGTGGTTTCTGAGTATGTCCTCTGCCGTGGATACCATGACAGGGAACGCTGCCCTCATAAGCTGGTTTGCATAGATGACAATATTTACGCCGTGTTCAGCCAGCACTTCTTCCGTTACGGAATTGAAGGATGTGGGTACCACCACTATGGGAGTATGCTTATCCGAGCTTCTGAACTTGTCACAGAACTCAAATATCTCCGCAGGATCTTTCTTCCTGGAATGTATCATGATCGCATCTGCGCCTGCATCCCTGAATGCGAATGCCCTGGTAAGCGCATCATCCATTCCCTGCTCAAGGATAAGGCTCTCGATACGTGCGATGATCATGAAATCATCCGTAAGGCTTACCTTCTTTCCTGCTGCGATCTTTGCAGAGAAATTATCTATAGTGTCCTGTGTCTGGACAACTTCATTTCCGAATAATGAATTCTTCTTTAAGCCTATCTTATCCTCAATGATAACCGCCGATACGCCCACTCTCTCAAGAGTACGGACGTTATAAACAAAGTGTTCGGCAAGTCCGCCGGTGTCTCCGTCAAGGATTATTGGCTTGGTGGTAACCTCAAGGATATCATCGATAGTCCTTAAACGGCTGGTCATATCCACAAGCTCTATGTCAGGTTTGCCTCTGTCGGTACTGTCGCAAAGTGAGCTTACCCACATGCCGTCAAACTGATCCAGCCTGCCCTCGCTCTCAACCACAGTCTTCTCGCAGATAAGTCCTGTGAGTCCGCTGTGAGCCTCCATTATCCTTACGACAGGACGCATATCTATGAGCTGTCTCAGACGGCCTCTTCTGTATTCAGGCATTGCCTGCTTTTCCCTGAGCTGTCTGTCTATCTTTTTTACAGTCTCATTATATGTATAAGGTATCTCAACAAGAGCCTCATCAGGATTCATTCCCGCAGCCTTGATAAGGGCGATGACATTTTCCCTTATGGTGCTTTCCGGGCCTGACTTCCAGTTATCCCCGTGTACGATATAGTCGGGATGAACCTTTTCAAACACATCACTGTAGTTCATATTTTCCTGGACTATTACATCATCCACTTCAGGAATTGCTTTATACAGTGCGATCCTGTCCTCTATGCTTAAGATGGGAAATTTATTGTATCTGATGGATTCCTCTATGCTGAGTGCTCCGACAACAACTTTTCCCAGCTTTTTCGCTTCCCTGATGATATTTAAGTGTCCTTCATGGATAACATCTGTGGTAAAACAGGTATAAACAGTTTTCATTTATCTCTCTCCTTCAGCTGTATTGTCGTCTTTTTTCTTCTTTTTACCGGACTTCTTTTTAGCCATCTCTTCCTCTAGCTCAGCAGCCTTCTTCTTTGCTTCTTCTTCAAGGAAAGCTTCCTTCTTGATCATATAGTCAGCAATATGCTCTCCGGCAGATCCGATATTTACCCAGGTCTCGGAGCGCGCCGTATCTCTTGCATTGCTGTCGGAAGCGGAAGCGAGAGCCTTATCTATTATCTCTTTTACGTTTCCGATGTCTTCCTTCTTGAGTGCGGTACCGAGTTCCGCAAGCTTCTTTATCATCCAGGGCTCATCCTCAAGCCAGCAGCAGTCATACACATCCTTGTTATATCCGGCACCGGTATCCGTATAGATAAGAGGCTTGTCAAATACAAGTGTGTAGTCGTAGATAACGCCGGAGAAATCCGAGATCATTATGTCGGAATTCTTAAGCACATTGAAATTGTCATTATCAAAATTCCAATGGAAATCATCACTATCCGGATACTCTGCCATCAGTTTATCCATAAGCGCCTTCTCCGCAGTCATGGACTGGGGATGGGGACGGACTATTATGTTGTATCCGGTATTCTTAAGAGCAGTGAGCATCTCAGGACCGAGAGTCGTAAGCAGTCCGCTGGGTCCCCATGCCGGAGCCACCAAGACGGTAGGCTTTTTAGCATCTTTCTTTTCACTATTATCAGCCTCTCCTGCTGCCTTTTCGCTGTCAAGACGAGCCTTCATTCCATCCAGGTAAGGAATGCCGGCCTGGGGAAGTTCCTTTGCCGGAATTCCGCGCAATTCTTCCAGCTTGCGAATCTCTTCCTCCATAAACTCACCGGAAAGGAATACGGCATCGTAGAAATCAAGACCGAACATCCTGTACATAACGGGATCGCCTGCAGCATGCAGAACATGCACATACCAGTCAACATTTTTTGAACGCTTCCACTGGTACACGTCAAGTCCCGGTGTGGTAGATAAAAGAACATTTGCCTTTGCAAGATTAAGCCTTGCGAAAGCCTTATTACCCTCGCCTATAAACTCAGCCTTTATGTACTCGTACTTTTCCTCAAGTGCGGGATCGTCGGGAGATGCTGTCCAGTACACCACTTCCGTCTTTCTCTTTTCGAAAGCGTCACAGATGGGCTTAAAGGTATTCCAGTATCTCTTTGAATCCGAGAAAATAAGGTAGGGCACCTTCTCTGCCATTTCCTTCTGCGCTCGGCCGCCGCTCATGGCAAACTTGATATTGAGTATCAGTTTCTGCGCGAAGAATACAAGCGTCGCAAAGACACCTATAAGCACTGAAAACAGCATACTTCCTGTTCCGGGATCGATATAAAGTAACATTTTGACTTATCCTTTCTCTAAATCGCAGTTCTGATCAAATATGGCTTTGACGCTCAGATTCGTATATCCACAAAATTTTCAGTTATATTTTACCGGCACTTTTATGCCGTACGCCGCAAGAGCTTCTTTGAATACTTCCCAGAAAGCTTCGATATCGGGAGCATCGATCGCACCAAGGGCACAGAGCCTGAATGTTCCTTTACCCTGCATCTTTCCGGGATAGATAGTGAAGCCCCTTTCATAGCAGTAATCATGGATCTTCTCAAAATCCCAGTTCTCATCATCGGGATAGATAAGTGCAGCCACAAGTCCGGACTGTATCTCCCTGGGCAGGAGTTCCTTAAATCCCAGCTCGTCAGCACCCTTTCTGATCGCTGCCATAATACGCTGATGTCTCTCCCACTTAGCCTGCTCACCCTCCTCGAAATATTCGATAAGAGCCTGCTTAGCGGCATAAATGGTCTGTACCGGCGGCGTGAAATTCATCTCACCGGTCTCCTCGAAATAAGCGTACTGCCTGTAAAGATTGCAGTAGTAAGAGTGCTTGGGAAAATCCTTTGACTTTTCAATGATATCCCTGCGTCCGATGATGTATGAAAGACCGGTCATTCCCATTATGCCCTTCT
Source organism: Lachnospiraceae bacterium (assembly GCA_017635395.1). Lineage (GTDB taxonomy): Bacteria > Bacillota > Clostridia > Lachnospirales > Lachnospiraceae > NK4A136. Next base: position 7,442 of record JAGBLN010000054.1, on the reverse strand, counting down.
GTGCAGAAGCCATACAAAAATCCACATTGTCTTCATATACATTTATAGGAATCATCGCATAGGACGAAGTAGTGTCCGTTATAAGGAATGCGCCGTACTTGTGTGCCAGCTCCCCGGCCTTTCTGATGGGATTGAGCAGGCCGCTTCCGGTCTCGTGGTGTGTCATATAAACATAGCCGATATTGTTTTCTTTTCTAAGCAGCTCCTCCAGTGCGTCCATATCCGGCAGCGCATCATAAGGCTGATTCAGGATGACATGAGGCATGCCGTAGTATTCAAGCACATCACAGGCTCTTGCCGAATAGGATCCGTTCCTTACCACAAGAGCTTTCTTCCCTTCTTCCAGAAGTGAATTGAGCGCTATATCTATGCATATGGTGCCTGATCCGCAGAAAAGCACCGCCGTATACTCCTTAGTATCGCCATGCACGATCTTTACCAGATCGTCACGCATGGGCGCCATTATCCCGGCAAATTCTTTTTCCCTGGGACAGATATCCGGCACGATCTGCGCATATTTCACGCTGTCCGTAGTAGTGGACGGTCCCGGATTCAAAAGCACATTTCTTTTTACCTTGTTTTCAGACATAGAAAATTCCTCTCTGCTGTATCGCTTAAGCTTTTTACGGTTTTCTCACAAAACCGCATACTATTATAACAGATTCCTACAATAAAGGGGTAAAAAAATCCCCCGGATGTTTCTATCCGGGGGATCCGTTAGTTTGATTTAAGCAGTTTTACCCTGTGCCGCTTATTAGTAGCCCATTCCGGGTGCTCCGCCTGCAGGCATTGCAGGTGCGGGTTCCTTGATGTTTGCTACTGCTGACTCTGTGGTAAGAAGAGTGCTTGCTACGCTTGTAGCATTCTGAAGTGCGGATCTGGTAACCTTAGCAGGATCAAGGATACCTGCAGATACCATATCTACATACTCTTCATTGAGTGCATCGAAGCCAATGCCGGCTTTGGACTCTTTTACTTTGTTTACGATAACGCTTCCGTCAAGACCTGCGTTCTCAGCGATGTAATACAGAGGAGCTTCGAGAGCCTTCTGTACGATCTGTGCACCTGTCTTGATATCTCCCTCAAGAGAGTCAACCAGCTTTGCAACAGCCTTGCCTGCATGGATGTATGCAGATCCGCCGCCGGAGATAACACCTTCCTCTACAGCTGCCCTTGTAGCTGCAAGAGCATCTTCCATACGGAGCTTTGCTTCCTTCATCTCTGCCTCAGTAGCAGCACCTACACGGATTACGCCTACGCCGCCGGAAAGCTTTGCAAGACGCTCCTGAAGCTTTTCCTTATCGAAATCGGATGTGGTAGCATCTATCTGAGCCTGGATCTGAGCGATACGCTCTTTGATCTTCTTCTGGCTGCCTGCACCGTCAACGATAGTTGTGTTGTCCTTTGTAACCTTTACGCTCTTAGCACGGCCAAGCTGCTCCATTGTAACTTCCTTGAGGTCAAGGCCCAGCTCGTCGCTGATAACTTCGCCGTTTGTAAGGATTGCGATATCCTTGAGCATCTCTTTCCTTCTGTCGCCGTATCCGGGAGCCTTAACAGCTACTACATTGAATGTACCGCGGAGCTTGTTAACGATCAGGGTTGTGAGAGCCTCACCCTCGATATCCTCAGCGATGATCAGAAGCCTAGCGCCGCTCTGAACGATCTGTTCAAGGAGAGGAAGGAGATCCTGGATATTTGAGATCTTCTTATCTGTGATAAGTACATAAGGATCGGAAAGAGTAGCTTCCATCTTCTCCATGTCTGTGCACATATAAGCTGAGAGATATCCTCTGTCGAACTGCATACCTTCTACAAGGTCGATCTCTGTCTGCATGGTCTTGCTTTCCTCGATGGTGATTACACCGTTCTTGGAAACCTTCTCCATAGCGTCTGCAACCATCTCGCCTACTTCATCATCGCCTGCGGAGATAGCAGCAACTCTTGCGATCTGCTCCTTGCCCTTTACCTTTGTGCTCATCTTCTTGATGGACTCAACAGCACAGTCAGTAGCCTGCTTCATACCTTTTCTAAGGATGATGGGGTTAGCGCCTGCTGCCAGGTTCTTCATTCCCTCGTGGATCATTGCCTGAGCAAGAACGGTAGCTGTTGTGGTTCCGTCACCTGCTACATCGTTAGTCTTTGTAGCAACTTCCTTAACCAGCTGTGCGCCCATGTTCTCGAACTCGTCCTCAAGCTCGATCTCCTTTGCGATGGTAACACCATCATTTGTGATGAGGGGTGTGCCATAGCTCTTGTCGAGTACTACGTTTCTTCCCTTAGGTCCAAGCGTTACCCTAACAGTATCGGCAAGCTTGTCTACGCCGGCACCAAGTGCCTCACGTGCTTCTGCACCGTATTTAATGTCTTTAGCCATTTTTCTTTCCTCCTTCGTACGCCCCCTGCCGCAAGTGCCGTGGGCCGTTCTGAATAGTTACTATTATTTTACAATTGCAAGGATGTCGCTCTGCTTAACGATGATGTACTCATTGCCGTCAAGCTTAACATCAGTTCCAGAATACTTTGAATAGATGACCTCGTCACCCTTCTTTACTTCCATCTTTACTTCTTCTGTGCCGGGGCCTACAGCTATAACCTTTGCCTGCTGGGGCTTCTCCTTGCTCTGACCGGGCAGAACGATGCCGGACTTTGTTGTCTCTTCAGCCTCGAGCTGCTCGAGTACTACTCTGTCACCTAAAGGTACTAATTTCATGACACATGCCTCCTTATGATTTCATTTTTCTTTCGCTCTTTAACTTGTTAGCACTCATTTTGTTCGAGTGCTAACTACAAGAGATAATATAATTTTTTCCGCCCTTAATTTCAATGGACGATTTGTCCAAAACTGACAGTCAGTTTTTGTGCGTTTTTATATTTCGTATAAATTCATTTTTCCTTTGATAATAGCTCCCCTTAGTGTTATCATATCTATAGTATGGTAGAAAAAAACAAAGCATCTGATAACTTTAAGCATTACGTAAATGCCCTGATGACAGGGAATTCTTATTTTTCGGGAGAGCTTATTTATAAGTACTCCCTTTATGTGTTAGGTTTTATCCATGTCATCCTTTCTATTCTTATGCTCATCTGCCAGTCGTACAAGCTGATGATCGCAAACATCGTGGTATGCATCGTCATCTATACGATTGCTCCCAAACTCGTAAAAAAGGGGCAACTCCTTTCGGTGCTTTTAGGCGGTATTTCCGAAGTCATACTTATGACCACTGCATCTATCTTAACTATCGGCTGGGAGGCGGGATTTCAGTGTTTCCTTTTTTCCGCTATCACGGGTGCATTCTATTTTCCCTTTATCATTAAGGGTTCAAAAAGGAATATTCTCTCGCTGGCGCTTTCAGTACTGCTGATAGTGGCATTTTTCTTCAATTATCTGTTAAGCTCCATGCTTAACCCTTTTGAACCTTTATCCGAAGGTCTGACGACTTTGCTCTTTGTTATCAACTCACTGGCAGCGCTGGCTCTGATGGTAGGATTTTCCTTCCTGTTCGTATGGGAGCTTCTCAGCAAGCAGAAAATACTCGAGCTTCAGAATGAACAGCTTGATGAACTGGCACACAAGGATCCACTCACCCATCTGTACAACCGCCGCAGCATGAATAAGAAAATGGATGAGCGCATGCTGGAGCTCAAGAAGACCGGTAAAAGATTTACCCTGGTGCTTGGAGACATAGACGATTTCAAGCATGTCAACGATACCTTCGGTCATGATGCAGGTGATTTGGTGCTTACCTCTGTCGCTGAGATCATTTCCCGCAACGTTGGTTCACAGGATGTGGTATGCCGCTGGGGCGGTGAAGAAATACTCATCATGATGAATGATTCCCTGGAAAGCGGCCTGCTCACAGTCGAAAAGATACGCAAGGCCGTTGAGGAACACGTATGCGAAAGCGAAACCGGTGATGTAAAAGTCACCATGACTTTTGGTGCCGCTGAATCGATCCCCGGCTTCACCATAGAACATCTGATACAGCAAGCGGACGACAAGCTCTACTACGGCAAGCGCAACGGCAAGAATCAGGTAGTATCCAAGCTTCCTGAGGATTACGTTCCCAACAGGACTTAAGCTGCGCTCTTCTTTTTGTCTATATGACAAATACATAAGCCCCGTTCGTGTATATTCCTTGTTATATTTATATATTGAAAAAAGAACGTTTTTATGCGAAACTGTTATGGTTCGTGTGAAAACTATTTTTTTTAAGGAGTCATAAAATGATAGAAGCAAGTAACGTTACATACCGCGTCGGAAAGAAGGCTCTTTTCGAGGATGTAAATATCAAATTCACTGAAGGGAACTGTTACGGTCTGATCGGTGCAAACGGCGCCGGAAAATCCACATTCTTAAAGATCCTTTCCGGGGATCTGGAAACCTCCAAGGGTGAAATAATCATAACCCCCGGCCAGCGTATGTCAGTGCTTGAACAGGACCATTTCAAATATGATGACCAGACGGTTCTCGATACTGTCATAGGCGGCAACCAGAGACTCTTTGAGATAATGAAAGAAAAGGATGCCATCTATGCAAAGGAAGATTTCTCCGATGAGGACGGAATCCGGGCCAGCGAGCTTGAGGGCGAATTCGCGGAAATGAACGGCTGGGAAGCTGAGTCCGATGCCGCTACCCTCCTAAACGGCCTGGGCATAGACACTGACCTCCACTACGCTGTTATGAAAGACCTCAACGGCAGCGAAAAGGTGAAGGTCCTGCTCGCAAGGGCGCTTTTCGGTAACCCCGACATACTGCTCCTGGACGAGCCTACCAACCACTTAGACTTAGACGCTATCGAATGGCTGGAAGAATTCCTGATCAACTTCGAGAATACAGTCATCGTTGTCAGCCACGACCGTTACTTCTTAAATAAAGTCTGCACCCAGACAGCAGATATCGACTACGGCAAGATCCAGCTCTACGCCGGAAACTACGATTTCTGGTACGAGTCCAGCCAGCTCCTCATCAGACAGATGAAGGAAGCCAACAAGAAAAAGGAAGAAAAGATCAAGGAGCTGCAGGAATTCATTTCCCGTTTCTCCGCAAACGCTTCCAAGTCAAAGCAGGCTACATCCCGTAAGCGCGCCCTTGAAAAGATTCAGCTGGACGAGATCAAGCCTTCCAGCAGAAAGTATCCCTATATCGATTTCCGTCCTGACAGAGAGATCGGTAACGAGGTTCTTATAGTTGAAGACATATGCCTTAAGGGCGAGGACGGCACACAGCTTCTTGACCACATCTCCTTTACTATGGGACATGATGACAAGATAGCTTTCGTAGGTTCCAATGAGCAGGCAAAAACAGCTCTCTTTAAGATCCTCATGGGTGAGATCGAGCCTGATTCCGGTACCTACAAGTGGGGCGTAACTACTTCACAGGCTTACTTCCCCAAGGATAATACAAAGGAATTCAACAACGATTACACCATAACAGAGTGGCTTATGGGCTACTCTCCCGTAAAGGATGTGACTTATGTAAGAGGATTCCTCGGACGTATGCTCTTCCCCGGTGAAGATGGCGTAAAGAAAGTCAAGGTCCTCTCCGGAGGCGAGAAGGTAAGATGCCTGCTTTCAAAGATGATGATCAGCGGAGCCAACTGCCTGATCTTTGACGAGCCTACAAACCATCTGGATATGGAGTCCATCAGCTCGCTCAACGAAGGTGTTATGAAATTTAAGGGTGTTGTGCTCTTTGCCTGCCATGACCATCAGTTCACACAGACTTCAGCTAACCGCATCATCGAGATACTGCCTGACGGTACCATGATCGACAAGATCACCACATACGACGAGTACCTTGCAAACGATGAAATGGCAAGGAAGCGTACAGTTTACAAGGCACAGATAGAAGACGACGAGAACTGACGGATAACGAAGCTGGCTGCCGTCACATTACAGAGGATTGCAAATGGCAAAGAAGATCATACATCTGGATCTGGATAACACATTGCTTAATTCAGACAAGATAATAACTCCCCGTACCTATGAAGCCCTGGAGCACTGGGCTTCCAAGGGGAATCTTATTGCCATTAATTCCGGCCGTCCCATGACCAGCGTGGAAGATACGATCAGAGAGCTTTCACTGGACAGATTTGAAACTTATGCGGTTGCTTTCAACGGAGCATGGATAAGGGACACCTCCGGCAGGGACATACTGAAAAAATCCATAAGCCTTGATGACGTCCGGACTATTGCATCCATAGCAAAAGAAATGGGTATACATGTTCAGACTTATAACCTGACGCACATACTCACTTCCGCCCTGGATGATGAGCTCTGCCGCTATACACACACGGTGCATCTCCCTTTCAAGGTACTTGAAAACTTTCCGGAGGGTGTTACGGAAGCACCATGCAAAGTACTCTGCATAAAGGTTTTCGATGAGTATGCCATACAGGCACACGAAAGACGCATAGAGCTTTTCCCGGATACGATCGATAAAGGAAATGAATTCACACCTCCGTCGGGAGAAACCTCCCTGGCTGAGCTTGCAGAGCTGGGAAAACGAATAGAAAAGGCCTGCGAAGGACGTGTATCATGCCTCAAGTCTACTCCGTGCTATCTCGAATCTTTCCCTTCAGACGCAGGCAAGGGACTTGCTATTACAGAACTTTCAGAATTATTAAATATTCCTATAGAGAATACTTTTGCAGCCGGCGATGCCCAGAACGACATCTCCATGCTGGAAGCTGCCGGAACCGGAATTGCCATGCTGAATGCGGAAGACACAGTCAAGGAAGCTGCCGATGTGATCACAGCTGCTGACAATAACCATGACGGGCTGGCAGAATTACTGTATAAGTACGCTTGAAAAACAAATCTATCTAAAACCTAACTTCCCACATATAGTCTAGTAAAAAAAGAACGACGACTCGCAGAGTTTGCGGACCGATGCAACGCTCCGTGAAACTAACTGCCAACTGTGCCTATGCGTCCGTCACATGCGAGCCAACGAAAAACGTTGTCTCGCAGCCCTGTATCGGACGCTGAGGCACACTAGGCAGTGGATTTTCCCGGAGCTAAAACCGCATCGTGACCGTCCGCAAACAGCTGCGAGTGTCGTTCTACTTTAGTCTGTGAAAGGGAAGTATAATTTATGCAAGCGCAAGGTTAACTCCCGATAACAGAGTATTATGCATTAACTATCAGGTACCTTCCGTCACCTATAGGGAATACTTCTTCTATTTCTGCGATATCGTCCTTGCCCATGTCAGTTACATCCATGCCTGCTTCGTCCAGATATTCGAGTACCTCTTCGGGACTATCTACTACCTCGGCAAATACTTCCTCAAGAAAACCTTCTGCCTCATCCCTGGTTTCAGCCACGGGCTCCGAAAAAAGCTTCAGCTGGTCCCTTAAGAATACTTCTAAAACAAGATCGTCAAACATATTACACCTCCGAAATAACATCATAAATTAGCTTTTAGCGTTAAGCACTT
>JAGBLN010000053.1 GCA_017635395.1 Lachnospiraceae bacterium | reverse complement strand
TTGGCATAGTTAGCTCCTTTCGTTTTTTGTTTTTAGTCAACTCAATTATACCAAAGGCACAGCTTCTATGCCTTTTTAATTGCCTACATTATTGAATTTTCAAGGTTCTATACACCTTTTCGGTGTGGGAAGTTTTAGTTATAAACTGTTTGTAAAAGCCGAGAGCAAGGTGATAATAAATGCGCCGCTTATGCAGGTTACGGTTTATTCCTGTATTCTTGCCATCAGCTGGATGGGCGCGCACATGATAGTGGCTGAGGAGCTTCAGACAGGTGAGCTCATGAGCCTTCTTGCATACTGCATGAACATACTTATGAGCCTTATGCTGATGTCCTTCATATTTGTAATGGTATCCATGTCAACGGCAAGTGTGGAGCGTATAGTAGAGGTTCTGGATGAAGAGACTGATATCAAGGATCCTGAGAATCCTGTGCAGACAGTTGCTGACGGCAGAATAGCATTTGAGAAAGTTGATTTTTCATATGACAGGAGCGGAAGCGGAATACCTGTGCTTAAGGATGTATCCCTTTCCATAAACAGTGGTGAAATGATTGGCATCATCGGTGCCACCGGTTCAGCCAAGTCATCACTGGTATCGCTGATAAGCAGGCTTTATGATGTTACGGATGGCCGTGTCAAAGTAGGCGGCAGGGATGTCAGGGAGTATTCCGTTGCAGCGTTGAGGGATCAGGTATCAGTTGTGCTTCAGAAGAATGTTATTTTTTCAGGCACCATCCTGGATAACCTGAGATGGGGTAATCCTGATGCTACGGAGGAAGAATGCAAACGGGCATGCAGGCTTGCCTGTGCGGATGAATTTATAGAGTGTTTCCCGGATAAGTATGAGACCAGGATAGAACAGGGTGGAACTAATGTATCCGGCGGTCAGAAGCAGAGGCTCTGCATAGCAAGGGCGCTTCTTAAGAAGCCGAAGATACTGATACTGGATGATTCCACATCTGCTGTTGATACTGCAACAGATGCAAAGATAAGGAAGGCTTTCAGGGAAGAAATTCCTGGAACCACAAAGATCATAATAGCACAGAGAGTATCCAGTGTCATGGATGCTGACAGGATAATCGTCCTGAATGAGGGAAGGATAAGCGGATTCGGAACTCATGAAGAGCTTCTTGAGAATAATATGATCTACAGGGAAGTATATGAGTCTCAGACAGGTGGCAATGGCGACTTTGACGAGAAGGGTGACTGAATATGGCTGAAGAAAAAGTTAAAGAAATAAAAATGGGCGGCAGGCAGCGCAATATGGGACCTAAGCCGAAGCTTAATAACCCGGGAAAGATCTTTATGAGATTGATGGCAAGGGTCTTATCGGGCTATGCTTTTCATGTTGTTGTGGCAGTGGTCTGCATAGTCATTTCCATAATGTGCTCCATAAAGGGAATTTTCTTTTTGCAGTCCCTTATTGATGATTTTATTATCCCGCTTATCGGTGCGGAGAATCCGGACTTTTCACTGCTCAGGCATGAGATACTGTCAATAGCCGTAGTATATGTGGTTGGGATAGTTGCGGTATATATCCAGAGCAAGATAATGGTGTATGTATCCCAGGGGACTCTTAAAAATCTCCGGATAGAGATTTTTGAGAAAATGGAAAAGCTGCCGATATCATATTTCGACACCCATTCCCACGGGGACATCATGTCCGTGTATACGAATGATATAGATACGCTCAGGCAGATGATAAGCCAGAGTTTACCGCAGCTGTTGAATTCGGGCATTACCATCGTAAGTACCCTGATAAGCATGATAATACTCAGCCCGGTACTTACGGGAGTATCTCTTCTGATGGTAGGTGTGCAGATCTTTATCACAGGCAAGGTGGCCGGTGGCAGCAGCCGGTACTTCATAGAGCAGCAGAAACAGCTGGGCAGCCTTAACGGCTTTATCGAGGAAATGGTGGAAGGCCAGAAAGTTGTAAAAGTCTTTAATCATGAGCAGATAAATATAGACAAGTTTAACGAACTGAATGATTCCCTTTTCGGGAGCGCAAAAAAAGCCAACCAGTATGTAAATGTGCTGGGACCCATAAATGCCCAGTTAGGAAACTTGAGCTATGTGCTCTGTGCCATAGTAGGCGGCATACTTGTGTTCAACAGCGGAACCGGCATACTGGCACTGTCCGTCGGTGACCTGGCAAGTTTCCTTACTTTTAATAAGAGCGTGAACATGCCCATCAACCAGATCAGCCAGCAGTTCAATGCAATAGTCATGGGACTTGCAGGAGCTGAAAGGATTTTTAAGCTTCTGGATGAAATACCCGAGACTGACGAGGGTTATGTTACTCTTGTAAATGTAAAACGGAATCAGGAGTTTAAGGGTGAGGCTACCTGCACGGAAAGAACGGATGAGCATGCGGCTCCTCTTGTCGCATCGGAAGGCGAGTGGCTTGAGACAGAAGAAAAAACAGGCATATGGGCATGGAAGCATTTCCATAAGGCTGAGGGAACCACATCCTATGTAAAGCTTACAGGCGACGTGGTATTTGACGGAGTGGATTTTGGATATGTTCCTGAAAAGACTGTGCTTCATGACATAAAGCTTTATGCGAAGCCGGGCCAGAAGATCGCTCTTGTAGGAACCACCGGTGCAGGCAAGACTACAATCACGAATCTTCTGAACAGGTTTTATGATATCCAGGACGGCAAGATCAGATATGACGGTATAAATATCAATAAGATAAAGAAGGATGACTTAAGGCGTTCGCTTGGCATAGTTCTTCAGGATGTGCATCTTTTCAGCGGTACCATAAGGGAAAATATCCGTTACGGCAAGCTGGATGCAACGGATGAAGAGGTTGAGGCTGCGGCAAAGCTGGCCAATGCGGACGGATTCATAAGAAGGCTGCCCGATGGTTATGATACGGTTATAAAGAGTGACGGCGGAAGCCTAAGCCAGGGACAGAGGCAGCTGATAGCTATAGCTCGAACTGCTATTGCAGATCCTCCGGTGCTGATACTTGATGAAGCGACCAGCTCCATAGATACCCGTACGGAAAAGCTGGTACAGGCCGGTATGGACGGGCTTATGAAGGGCAGGACTACATTTGTTATCGCCCACAGGCTTTCTACCGTACGGAACTCAGACTGTATAATGGTTCTTGACGGAGGGCGTATCATAGAAAGAGGCACCCATGACGAGCTGATAAAGGAAAAGGGCAGGTATTACACCCTTTATACAGGCGCAAAAAGTGAAGCGGCAGGAGCATAAGGCCGCAGGGATATATAAGGAGGACAAAAGGATGAAAAAAGTATTCATAGACGGCAGCGCAGGCACTACGGGACTCCGCATAAATGAAAGATTTGAATCCAGAGACGATATCGAGCTGATGCACATTGATGAGGCAAAGCGCAAGGACCCGGAGGAAATAAAGAAGTACATAAACGAGTCGGACATCACTTTTCTTTGCCTTCCTGATGATGCGGCAAGGGAAGCTGTAGGCTATGTTGAAAATGACAATACTGTTATAATCGATACTTCTACGGCCCACCGTACTGATCCCGATTGGGCATACGGATTCCCGGAGCTTTCGGATGAATTTGAAAATAAGATAAAGACAAGCAAAAGGATAGCCGTGCCCGGCTGCTATGCATCGGGATTTATTGCGCTGGCATATCCTCTTGTAAAGGGCGGTATCATATCTGCTGACTATCCTGCTGCGGTATTTGCTGCATCGGGCTACAGCGGAGGCGGAAAAAAGCTGATCGCCGCATATGAGGAAGAGGGGCGTGAAGCAAAATATGATTCAGCCAGGATGTATGCCTGGGGGCAGGCTCATAAGCATCTCAAGGAAATGAAGGCAATCACCGGTCTGAGTAAGGAGCCGATTTTCTCGCCTTTTACAACCAACTATCATAGCGGAATGATAGTACAGTTCCCTATATTCGGTGACCTAATGGAGAAAAGCATGACTCCTTCAGCACTCAGGGATTATTTTGCAGAGTTCTATGACGGAAAGAAGTTCATAAAGGTCATGCCCTTCGGCGCTGACGTGGATGCAGGCGGGGCACTCTTTTCAGATGCCTGTGCAGGCTGGGATGGCATGGAGATATTTGTATGCGGCAACGCAGACCGGCTGATGATAGGCTCAAGATTTGATAACTTGGGCAAAGGTGCATCGGGAGCGGCAATAGAGTGCATGAATATTTCCATGGGAGTGGATCCTGCAAAGGGACTTAATCTTTAGTATTAAACCCTCATTTGAATATGCCGGATGTAAATTTGGCTATAAAAAAAAGCAAAACTGTGGTAGAATAACAAAGTCATGGGGTGAAAGGTCACCTAAAAGCGACAGACCAAATGGGAGTAATGACAATGTTCGAAATTAAGAAAAAAATCAAGAATACTATAATGATGATGATGGCAGCTGTTATGTCAGGACTCATGTATGCCATGCCGGTGATGGCAGCAGCGGAGGATGCATCAGCCCCTGGCGATGAACAGACAATAATGCTCCTTCTTATAATGGGCGGTGTGCTCATAGTTATACTGGCGGTTGTCCTGTCGGTGGTTTCAACATTTGTTAGCTCCATAGCCTCTGTGGTGGATGATGATGATTCAGCAGAGTAAGCGGTAAAAAAGCGTATCGTGAAAGGGGGCTGCAATGCAGTCCCTTTTTTTGCACAGGACAGTGCAGGAAATTAAAGGTATCGGACAGATGGCAGAGTCTAAAAGACAAAAAAGCAGACAGGCAGATGTTAAAGTAAAATTAAAGGAACCGTCCATGTACAATGTGGTCATGCTAAATGACGATGTTACTACCATGGATTTTGTGGTGGATGTGTTAAAGGAGATCTTTAACAAGGATTCGGAAACTGCAGTCGCACTGATGCTGAAGGTGCATCACGAAGGAGAGGCTGTAGTGGGGAAGTACACCTATGACATTGCTTCAACCAAGAGGCGGCTGGCTATAGAAAAGGCCAGGGCAGCAGGCTTTCCTTTCCAGCTGAGACTGGATGAAGCCTGACGGAGGATAAAGATATGTTATTTGACAAGCATACGGATATAACTGTAAAAAAAGCGATAAAGCTTGCTATCACCTGTGGAAGCGAGTATGTTACGCCGGAGCATGTCCTGGCAGCGGCAACTGAGGATCCAATATTTGCCAGGGCAATGAAGATGTGCGGCGGAAATGTAAATTCCTTCCGGGAGAACCTGATGGAATTTATCACGGATATACTGCCAAAGCGCAAGGACCTTGAAGATACAGATATGGAAAACCACATATCTGATGCTATGGCATCAACTATTGAGATAGCTGCCGAAACAGCACTTAAGAACGGCAGTGAGAGCATTTTCCTTTACCATATCATCTGGGGCATTATGAACCAGCGCGACAGTTTTGCTCTCTATTATCTAGAAAGCGAAGTGGGGGATGCAGGGGACTTCAATTCTGCAGTTCATTTGTTATACCAGGGGGAGGATGATGAGATTAAAGAAAGTGCGGAGGAAGGTCCGGAAGAATTCGTAAAGACATATGCAGATGTGCTTAATGAACTGGTTTCGGAATCCCGTCCGCTTATAGGCAGGGAAAAGGAAATCGACCGCATGATACGTATACTCCTGCGCAGGGAGAAGAATAACCTTCTGTTAGTAGGCGAGTCCGGTGTGGGAAAAACAGCCATAGTAAACGGCCTGGCTGCACGCATTAATGAAGGAAATGTACCGGAGGCTCTTAAGGATGTGGTGATATACAGGCTGGATCTGTCAGAGCTGCTGGCTGGGACCCAGTACAGGGGCGAGTTTGAGATGCGTTTCAAGGAAGTTATGGACGCTTTCAGTGAAATAGAGGAGGCAATAGTCTTTATTGATGAGATACACAATATCGTAGGCGCAGGTGCAATGGGGAGTGGCTCAATGGATGCGTCTAATATGCTGAAACCATATTTGGAAGAAGGTGCCGTAAGATTTATCGGTGTCACTACTTATGATGAATACAAGAAGTATTTCAGGAAAAACACTACTCTTGTAAGGCGTTTCCAGAACATAGATGTGAAGGAACCTGATGAGGAAGAGGCTATACGGATACTTGAAGGCTTGCAGCCCGGTTTTGAAAAATATCATGGGGTGAAATATGCAAAGGATGTGATTCCCCATGCGGTGCATTTAAGCAAGGAGTTTATCGGCAGCAGGTATCTTCCGGATAAGGCAATAGACCTGATAGACGAGGCTGGTGCATACAGGCAGATGCATCCCATAGCCGATAAGAAGCGCCAGACAGTGGGCAAGGATGTGATCGAGACTGTACTCTCTGAGATCGGCAATATTCCTAAGGCTACCGCTGAGCAGTCTGAAGTAGAGAGATTAAAGGATCTGTACGAAAGGATATCAAGCCAGATATTCGGCCAGGATGAGGCTATACACAAGATTGTTGATGCAATACTTATGAGCCGTGCAGGACTTTTAGCTGACAATAAGCCCATAGCATCTTTCTTATTTGTGGGCCCAACGGGCGTGGGCAAGACGGAAGTGGCCAAGGTCCTGGCATCAGAGTTAGGCATCGGTTTTGTCCGGTTTGACATGAGTGAATATATGGAAAAGCATACGGTATCCAAGCTTATCGGCAGCCCTGCCGGATATGTGGGATACGAGGAAGGCGGACTTCTTACGGATGCCATAAGGAAGACACCCCACTGTGTGCTGCTTTTGGACGAGATAGAAAAAGCTCATACGGACATATACAATGTTCTGCTGCAGGTTATGGACTATGCATCCCTTACGGATAATAAGGGCCTTAAGGCTGATTTTAAGAACGTGATAATAATCATGACATCTAATGCAGGTGCAAGACTTATAGGCAAACAGTCCATAGGTTTTGGTGCGGCTGCATTCAATGACAGCATAATGATGGAGGAAGTTAAGCGTGTATTCTCGCCTGAGTTCCGCAACCGCCTGAGTGCCATTGTATCTTTCAATCATATGAGCGACAGGATGGCTGAGCAGATTACGGACAAGAAGCTTAATGAGCTGACTAAAAAGCTTAATGCGAAGAATATCGATGTATCAGTGGATAAGAATGCCCTTAGCTATATCCGGAAAAAGGGCATTACCAGGGAATATGGTGCGAGGGAGATAGAGCGTGTGATAGATTCACAGATAAAGCCGCTCTTTGTTTCCGAGATACTTTTCGGAAAACTTAAAAAAGGCGGAAACGCAACGATAACGGTAAAGAAAGGTCAGCCGGTAAAGAGTGCCGGCAAGTCAGCAGGGCGGAGCGATGTAAAGGATGAGGCACCGGCACTTATAGTTAAGTCAGGACACAAGGCGGCAAAGAAACCGGAGTAATGGTGTTTAGTATGGAGGAATAACATGAGATTTATATCCTGGAATGTAAATGGTTTAAGAGCCTGCGTAGGCAAGAACTTCATGGAGTATTTTAACGAAGCTGATGCGGATATATTCTGCGTTCAGGAGACCAAAATGCAGGAAGGGCAGTTATCACTGGATACTGAAGGCTATCACCAGTACTGGAACTATGCTGAAAAGAAGGGGTATTCCGGCACGGCGATATTCAGCAAAAAGGAACCAATAAGCGTAAGCTATGGCATAGGGGTAGAGGAGCATGACCACGAGGGACGTGTGATCACCCTTGAGTTCGACAAGTTTTATTTCATAACAGTGTATGTTCCTAATTCACAGGACGGACTGAAAAGGCTGGACTACCGAATGTGCTGGGAGGATGATTTTTTAAGCTATATCAGGAAGCTGGACAAGAAGAAGCCGGTTATTTATTGCGGCGACCTGAATGTGGCGCATGAGGAGATAGACCTGAAGAACCCGTCCACCAACCATATGAACGCCGGTTTTTCCGACGAGGAGAGAGGAAAGTTCTCAGATGTGCTGGCAGCAGGGTTTGTGGATTCTTTTAGGTATCTTTATCCTGATACCACCGGTGCTTATTCCTGGTGGTCCTATAGGATGAAAGCGAGGGAGCGGAACGCGGGATGGCGCATTGACTACTTTGTGGTATCGGAAAAGCTTAAATCAGCAATAAAGGAAGCAAAGATACACAGTGAGATAATGGGGTCGGATCACTGTCCGGTAGAGCTTGAGATCGATCTGTAAATTGCACCGGGACGTGATGTGCTGAGGGGCTTTACGGTCAGACGAGCCGGGGATGGCAGATGCCGGTGAATTATGATAAAATAGGCAGGTTAGAAGTGACTATTCTGATCAAAGCCGGAATATGGTTACATGGGATGGTTTCAAATTTTAAATAGATTTTAAATAAAGAAAAAGATTTTTGGGAGGAACTGCAATGCAGGATAAGGGGAAATATTACATTACAACAGCTATAGCTTATGCATCAGGAAAGCCTCATATTGGAAACACATATGAGATAGTGCTTGCCGATGCGATCGCACGATATAAGAGAAAAGACGGATATGATGTGTGGTTCCAGACAGGTACAGATGAGCATGGCCAGAAGATTGAGGAAAAGGCCAAGGCTGCCGGCAAGTCCCCGAAGGAGTTTGTTGACGGGACAGCTGCCGAGATCAGGCGTATATGGGACCTGATGAACACTTCGTATGATTATTTTATCCGTACAACGGATGATTATCATGAGAAGCAGGTCCAGAAGATGTTCAAGCGCTTCTATGATCAGGGCGATATATATAAGGGCTCATATGAAGGCATGTACTGTACGCCATGCGAGTCTTTCTGGACTCAGGGACAGCTGGTGGACGGAAAGTGCCCTGACTGCGGGCGGGAAGTTAAGCCGGCAAAAGAGGAGGCATATTTCTTCAAAATGAGCAAATATGCTGACCGTCTTATCGAGCATATAAACACTCATCCGGAATTCATCCAGCCTGTGGCAAGAAAGAACGAGATGATGAACAATTTCCTGCTTCCGGGACTTCAGGACCTTTGTGTTTCAAGGACCTCATTCAAGTGGGGCATCCCTGTTGATTTCGATCCGGACCATGTGGTTTATGTATGGCTTGATGCTCTTTCAAACTACATAACCGGTATAGGATATGATACGGACGGAAATTCTACCGAACAGTATAAAAAGAACTGGCCGGCAGACCTGCACCTTATCGGAAAGGATATCATCCGTTTCCATACGATTTACTGGCCTATATTCCTGATGGCTTTAGGTGAGCCGCTGCCCAAGCAGGTATTCGGTCATCCCTGGCTTCTTCAGGGGGATGGAAAGATGAGCAAATCCAAGGGAAATGTTCTCTATGCAGATGACCTTGTTGATTTCTTCGGCGTAGATGCAGTGCGTTATTTCGTGCTTCATGAGATGCCCTTTGACAATGACGGACAGATCTCCTGGGATCTTCTGGTAGAGCGTATTAATTCAGACCTTGCCAATACACTGGGCAACCTTGTAAAGCGTACCGTTTCCATGAGCAACAAGTATTTTGACGGTGTGCTTGAGGACAAGGGCGCAAGCGAAGCAATAGATGATGACTTAAAGGCTGTTGTCGCAGGTGCTTATGCCAAGGTTGAGGAGAAGATGGAAACTCTCCGTGTGGCTGATTCCCTTACTGAGATATTCAATGTATTCAAGCGCTGCAATAAGTACATTGATGAGACTGAGCCCTGGGTACTTGCAAAGGATGAGGCCAATAAGGACAGGCTTTCTACCGTTATGTACAATCTTGCTACCGGCATACTTATGGGGGCATCTCTATTACAGCCTTTTATGCCTGAAACTGCGGAAAAGATAGCTGCTGAGCTCAATTGTAAACTCCTTGATTTTGACGAGCTTGGTGAATTCGGCGGTATTGCTAACGGAACTAAAGTTACAGCTGAGCCTGAGATCCTTTTTGCAAGGCTCGACATAAAGGAGATCACAGAAAAGGCAGATGCCCTCTATGAGAGCAGAAAGCAGGCAGAAGGTGCTGCTGAGGCTCCCAGTGCGGCAGCAGGCGGAACTGCTGTGGGTGATGATGTGAAAGACATACATGTGGAGCTTAAGGAGCAGATATCTTATGATGATTTTGCAAAGTGCCAGTTCGTGGTAGGCGAGATCGTTAAGTGTGAAGAAGTGCCTAAGTCCAAGAAGCTTCTCTGCTCACAGGTTAAGATCGGTGATACCACAAAGCAGATCCTTTCCGGAATAAAGGCATGGTATTCGCCGGAGCAGATGGTTGGTAAAAAGGTAATGGTACTGCTTAACTTAAAGCCTGCAAAAATGGCAGGACTTGACTCCGAGGGAATGCTTCTCTGTGCAGAGGATTCCGAAGGAAATGTGGTACTTATGACACCTGAGACCGATGTTGAGAGCGGAAGCGAGATAGGCTGATTGAACTTGCAACATAAGGAGCATTCTTATGGATAAAAAAGGTACCGGAATTTTTCTTGTGATACTGATAGTTTCCGTCCTGGTCACGGTTATTATAATGGTGTGGTCGTCGAAACAGACGGTTGATGAGTACAATAAGACAATGCAGCAGGTTTCGTCCGGTGAGGCTCATGCCCAGGAAATGGGGGAAGCGTTGCAGCAGATGCAGGAAGAGAAGAATTCTGAGTATGACACTTTAAATCAGAATCTTGGTGATTAGGCGTGGAAACGGACGGTAAGATAAAAGAGTCGGACATTACCATAAGGGCTGCGAAGCCTGAGGAATGGGATGAAGTGATGCACCTCGTATGGTCGGTTTTTAAAGAATTCCATGCAGAGGATTACGGCAAGGAAGGAACAGACAGTTTTCTGGAATTCATAACTGACGAGGCATTGAGGCAGCATTTCCTTCGAGGAAAATATCCGGTATTTGTAGCTTTAAGCAAAGACGGTGCAAGTGCGGAAGAGCATATAGTCGGTATGATATCCATGAGGGAAAATAATTTCATCTCGCTGCTGTTTGTTAAGACCGGTTTGCAGTATTCGGGCATCGGAACCAGGCTGATCGAACGGGCGATAGAATTCGTAAGGCCTGACGGCGGGGACGCAATACTGGATAGGGATAAGGAAGAGGATTATCGATACAATAGGCTAAGCGATGGATCTGTTACAGTTAATTCGGCACCCAATGCAGTAGGGTTTTACAAGAAACTTGGTTTTATTGCTACCGATGGCCTGCAGGTGAATTGCGGCGTGACCTATCTGCCGATGAAAAAAAGCGGACCCGCGGACAGCATGGAAGGCTTTTTATCAGGGTTAAGGGCTTTACTAAGCTAAAAACATAAAAAAGGAGAAAGAGATGGCCAGATACACAAAGGAGGATGTCCTCCGTATTGCGGAAGAAGAAAATGTTGAGTTCATAAGACTGCAGTTTACCGATGTTTTCGGCAACCTTAAGAATATCGCAATTACTTCCGGACATCTGAAAAACGCACTCGAAAACAAATGCATGTTTGACGGTTCTTCCATAGACGGATTTGCCCGCATAGAAGAATCAGACATGTACCTTCATCCGGATCCGGATACCTTAGAGATATTCCCCTGGCGGCCGCAGCACGGAAAAGTTGCAAGACTTATCTGTGATGTGTACGGAACTGACGGACAGCCTTTTATCGGCGATCCCCGTTATATCTTAAGGCGTGCCATAAAGGAAGCCGCTGATATGGGATACACTCTCAATGTGGGACCTGAGTGTGAGTTCTTCCTTTTCCAAACGGATGAAAACGCGCAGCCTACGACGGTGGCATATGAGCGCGCCGGATATTTTGATCTTGGTCCCGTTGATTTCGGTGAAAATGCAAGGCGTGACATGGTTCTTACCCTTGAGGAAATGGGATTTGATATAGAGGCATCACACCATGAGTGTGCGCCTGCACAGCATGAGATAGATTTCAGGTATGACGAGGCTCTGAAGACTGCCGATAACATCATGACATTCAAGCTTGCCGTAAAGACTATCGCAAGGCGTCATGGCCAGCATGCAACTTTCATGCCTAAGCCCAAGTACGGAACAGCAGGCTCTGGCATGCATCTTAACCTTTCTCTTTCAAAGGGGGGGAAGAATATATTCCAGGATCCCAAGGATGAGTATGGTCTCAGCAAAGAGGCATATTATTTCATTGGCGGACTTATGAAGCATATGAAGGCAATGACAGCGATACTGAACCCGCTTGTAAATTCATACAAGCGTCTTGTGCCGGGATATGAGGCACCTGTGCATATCGCGTGGAGCAGCAAGAACCGCAGTCCGCTTATCCGTATTCCTTCAGCAAGAGGTGAAGGTACAAGAGTGGAATTAAGGAGTCCTGATTCCGCAGCAAATCCTTATCTTGCTATAGCAATATGCTTACAGGCAGGACTTGACGGAATAAAGAATAAGATCGAGCCGCCTGAAGCTGTGAATAAGAATATTTTTGAGCTTACTGAGAAGGAGCGCAAAAAGTACAAGATAGAAACTCTTCCTTCAAATCTGCTGGATGCAGTGGAGGAGCTGGAAAAGGATGAACTGATAAAGGACGCTCTCGGCCCCCATGTTGCACCTTTGTATATTAGCGGAAAGAAGAGAGAGTGGGCTGAATACAGTGAGCAGGTTACCCAGTGGGAGACTGACAGGTATCTATACAAGTACTAACCATACGGAAGGAGGGGGACTATGCATTTTACTAAGATGGAAGGCTGCGGAAATGATTATATCTACATTGACGGCAGCAAAGAAAAGATCGAGGACAAGCCCGGCCTTGCAAGGAAACTCAGCGACAGAAATTTCGGAATAGGCGGAGACGGTATAATCTTCATCAATCCCGGTAAGGATGCCGAGTTCGAGATGGAAATGTACAATGCTGACGGATCAAGGTCAGAGATGTGCGGAAACGGCATCAGGTGCGTGGCAAAGTATATCCATGACAAGGGCCTGTCAAAGAGCAATCCCCTGACTATAGAAAGTTTTGGTGTTACACGAACTGTGGACCTGCATCTTAAGGATGATAAGGTGGAAACGGTTACTGTCAATATGGGTGCACCGATCCTTGTACCGGAAAAGATACCTGCTGTACCTGAGACACCCGGTGATTCAGTGCTTATTGACTGTCCTTTGGCGATAGACTCAAAAACATACAGGATAACCTGTGTTTCAATGGGAAATCCCCATGCAGTCATTTTTACGGATGATACGGAGACCGTACCTTTGGAACAGGACGGACCTGTGATAGAGTGTCATGAGCGCTTCCCGAATAACATAAATGTGGAGTTTGTCAAAGTGGTGGATGAAAGCCACATCGATATGCGTGTTTGGGAGAGAGGTACGGGAGAAACCTTAGCCTGCGGCACTGGCGCCTGCGCATCCGTGACAGCCTGCATCCTGAACGGCAAGACCGGCAGGAAAGTGGATGTTAAGCTTAAGGGGGGCGTGATAAATGTTGAGTGGCGCGAGTCGGATAACAATATTTATATGACAGGCCCGGCTAAGTTCGTATTCGAAGGTGATGTTGAAATCTGATTTTAGGATCAGTGGTAAATGTTGCCGCAGATCAATCAGCGTTAATTATTATAGCAAACGCCAAAAATCTTTTCGTTTTGGCGTTTGCTGCGCCGGATTTTGGCCGCTGAAAGCGGCAAATTTCCTTACAAAATCCGTGCGCATCCTGCCGGAGGCTTATAGTAAGCGAAATTATTAATTTCGCTTA
>JAGBLN010000007.1 GCA_017635395.1 Lachnospiraceae bacterium | reverse complement strand
AGTAAGCGAAATTAATAATTTCGCTTACTATAAGCCTCCGGCAGGATGCGCACGGATTTTGTAAGGAAATTTGCCGCTTTCAGCGGCCAAAATCCGGCGCAGCAAACGCCAAAACGAAAAGATTTTTGGCGTTTGCTATAACTGTTATGTACAGCTGGAATCAGCAAGCCACCCCATCAAGAAAACAGCTGAATTCATTGTACAGGCTTTCCTCGACCTTGCGAAGGGAAAGAGTGATCCTGTTATCCTTCTTATTCAGCATAAAGTGAATGCTCCCGACATATGCATCAAGTATCTGAGTATTGATATATAAGCTTCCGTCAGGCTGAGGAAATGCTTTTGTATATATCTGCTGTCCATACATATTTTCTTTTGCACCGCGCGGTTCCTGTAAGCCATAGGGGAATACAAAGTTCTTATCCTCAGTTTTTAAGATCAGCTCATCAGCAGTTATTATAAGTTCGTTGAATTCCTTTGTATTTGGAAGAATCCTGTAGTTTCCGAAATAATTCGCTATCTGCTGCGGGTAAGCCTGAATATTTTCATGATCTGACACATAAGTATTCTCAGGTGAATCAAGAGAACAAGCATGGTCGTTGTTGATACAGTTTTGGCAGGAGACGAGGTTATCGTGTTCCACATCAGACGATATTTGTATTTCCGGAGAAACAGAAAGCGCCACACGCCTTATTTCGTCCAGAATATACTGAGTTCCGCCCTGTACGGACTGTGTATCTGCCGTCGTGATAAAAATAAGCTCCGCATCGGGGTAGAGGACCATATACTGTCCGCCCATGCCGTACATCATTATTCCGTTATCCCGGATCCTCCAGAACTGGTATCCGTAGCCCTGCATTTCGTCAATGGTCTTTGCCTCATGGAGTGTAGGACTATGGAAGCTGATAGCATCTTTTACATATGCGGCGTATCTTTCAAAGAAAGCTTTATCATATTTATTGTCAACGATTTCGGAATTATCCTTCCCAAAACCGTGGAATGTGTTTGCGTTTTTATGGTCTATGTCATTCTGTCCGGTTCCTTCGGAATAGCCATTTTCGAAGGAACCGTTTATAAGGGATAAAAGAAATGTCCCCACAGCCAGCAGGTCCTCGGGATATGCTACCATTCCGGAACCGCCGATCTCGCATCCGAAAGGATCTTCCAGTATATAGGCGTCTTTCGAAAAGCCGATATCGTCTAAAAAAACATCACGCAGGTAGTCCAGGACGCCTTTGCCGCTTATTTTTTTAACCAGTGCGGCAAGTGTATGGGCAGCAGAAGTATCATATTTGAAAATCATGCCCGGGGCATGGTCAGGAATTGTTGTAAAAAAGGATTGGACCCAATGTGCGGCAGCATTGATCTTGTAGGTAGTGGCTTTATGACAGGTTCTCATCATCAGGAGGTCCTGCACTGTCATTTCTGTTAAAAATGGCGAGGCATCTGAAGGTACATACTCCGGAAAAAATTTACATATCGGATCAGACAGTTCAATTTTTCCCTCCGCAATCAATGCGCCTATGGCAAGAGAGGTGAAGCTCTTGGTTATGGAAAACATCCTGTGCATCTGTCCTTTTTCATAGGGAGCAAAATACTCTTCCTGCAATAATTTACCTTTGTGCATGATATGTATGCTGTGTATGGGAAAGGGAAAGTTTTCGGATGAAAAAAGGTTTGAAAAAAGTTTCATTTGTTTGCTCCTTGTATCAGGCAGGCTCTGAAAAGTTACAAAATAGTCAAAAAACATCACTGAAATAAGCATATCATGAAAGCTCTTACATCCGCAATATACCTAAACATTCTTTTTTTGGTAAAAATATAAAAAAACTTGAATAATAATTTATAAGATTTGTTAATTGCGCTTAGGGGAACATAAGTGATATATTTTTTTTAGAGCGTGAAAGCGCTTACATTTTCAAGAATGAAACGGTTTTAGCAAAAACAATCCTAAAGGAGGACAAAAATGAAAAAGAGACTTGTAGCTCTGCTCATGAGTACCGTGATGACAGCCGGCACACTTACAGCCTGCACATCTGAAAGTGGCGGATCCACAGAGGTAACTGTGACAGACGAAGAAGGTAACGAGCAGACAGTTAATGTGGCTGATACTCAGACCGGTACAGTTAATGAGGAAACCGGTACTTATGAGGTAACAGATCTTTATATCGTTGTTGACGGTACACTTACTGCTACCGTTGATAATGGTCAGGATGCTTTCATCGAGCAGTGGGAAGCAGCAGTAGGCGAGAAGCTTGGTCATGAAGTACATCTTCATATCAACCAGGTAGATCACTCTGACTATGCAAACACTATTTCCCGTCTGCTTACAACAGGTGAGCCGGGCGACGGTTCTTTCCCTGATGCAATGATCATGAGTGCTTCCATGTACCGTGATTATCAGAATACCGGTTACCTCTGGGATATGGCCGGCGCATATGACAATGCAGAGTTCCAGGCAAGGATTGCCGACGGTATGGAGAGCATCAATCTTAACATGCGTACAGCTGACGGCAAGCAGTATGGTTTCGCTCCCACCTATGGTAACGGCTGCGTAACATATGTAAAGGCAAGTTGGTTCAATCAGTATGCAGAAGCTACAGACGGCATCAATACTATAGAAGATGTTGATACATATGAAGAGTATTATGACATGCTGAAGTTCTTCAAGGATGTTAAGGTACAGGATGCTGACGGCAACGAAGTACAGACAGGCGGCAAGACCTACGGCGTAGTTGCAGCAGGTTTCGGTAAGCTTGATGAGGCTCCTTACATCAATTACATGCCTGAGTTCTGGCAGGGCGCATATCCTTCTTTCTATCAGAAAGACGGTGTATGGGTAGACGGATTTGCAGAGCAGGCTACTGTTGATGCACTCGATCGTATGGCAACAGCTTATGCTGACGGACTCATCGATCCTGATACCGAGGATTTCGGTACAAAGCAGGCTCGTGAGAAGTGGTTCTCAAATGACCAGACCACATCTGAAGGCGTATTCACATACTGGGCAGGAACATGGCTTCGTACACTTACAGACAATATGTCAAAGCAGGGCGTAGATAATGATCTCGGCGACGAGAGACTCCTCCAGCTTCCTCCTATCAAGGAAATCGAGGATTCATGGGGCGGCTACCTCAACAGAGAAGCTCCTGTATGGGTAATCTCTGATGACGGCGATGACAACAGCCTCCGTGAGCAGGCAATCTTCGATGCACTTTTCGAGACAATGCTTGACGGAGACACAGTACAGACTCTCTGGACATATGGTGCAGAGGATGTTCACTGGTCAACAAAGGCAGAGAGCTTTACAACCAACCCTGATGATCCTGACAAGAAGAAGGACTACGAATACGCAGATGGTGAGTTCCATCTTAAGCAGACTCCTAATGATCCTAACACCGTATGGAAGAAGAATCACCTTGATCCTGCTCTTACCATTGCACCGCTTACAAATGGTTTTGTAACTGATGATGCACTTATCGACCAGGGTAACGCTTTCTTCGTAGCACACTGCGTAGATGCACCTACAGCTCCTTCATGTCAGACACTTACTGACAATCTTGAGGCTCTTACAACTGACAAGACCACTCTTATGGTTGAGGTTGTTACAGGTGAGAAGTCAGCAGCTGATGCTATTGCAGAATATAACGATAAGTGGGGCGCAGTTTCACAGCAGATCATTGATGAACTTAATGCTCAGGGCAGCGAAGCTCCCGCAGCACAGTAAGTAAGATGTATCCGGCATAGACCGGAAAACGACAGAAATCAAATCAGTACCACCCTGCCCCTGCAAAAAGCGGGGGCAGGTATTATAGAAAATCTTTGAATCAAGTTTACCAGGAGACGGAAAGGAAATACCCGTTATGAGTAAAAAGAAAAACCAGGTTAATACAAATAAGAAACCTCTGGGTATGAGGATCTGGAATAACAGAGGCTTCTACCTGATGTTTCTCCCTGTATTTATCTTTGTTCTGATCATGTACTATTGGCCGATGTTAGGCATCCGTTACTCATTCTTCGTATACAAAGGCAGGGACATCCACTGGATCGGTCTTCAGCATTTCCAGTCAATGTTCATGGAGCCTGAGTTTTGGACAGCCTTTAGAAATACACTGGTTATATCCATAGTAAAACTTCTTCTGAACACTTTTGTGGCAGTAGTTATCTCGATCTTCTTAAATGAGATGACATCACTTTTCTGCAAAAAGTTCGTGCAGACCGTTATATACCTGCCGCATTTCATGTCCTATGCGGTGGTTGCGGCTATCTTCACACTGTTCCTGTCGACATCCTCCACAGGTATGATCAATGAGACATTGAAGGAATGGGGCTGGATACAGAACAGTATAGACTTCCTGCATTCAACGAAGCTATGGCAGCCGGTATTCTACATCATAAACCTGTGGAAGGAAACCGGATGGGGAACGGTAATATTCTTTGCCACCCTTTCAGGTATATCACCGGACCTGTATGAGGCGGCTGATATCGACGGTGCCACCAGGCTGCAGAAGATGCGTTATATAACTCTTCCTGCACTGGCTAATACTATCATCATCGTGCTGATACTGAACATCGCAAAGGTTCTCAACATTTTCGAGCCGGTATTCGTGCTCTACAACAACCGTGTATTTGAGGTATCGGATGTAGTATCTACATATGTGTACAGAAAGACCTTTATGACATCCCTGCCGGATTACGGATATACCACAGCAGTAGGTTTGTTCAAGTCAGTTGTAGGATGTATGCTGATGCTGGCAAGTAACTGGGCAAGCAAGAAGATCCGCGGCCGCGGCATAATATAAGGAGGAGGTTACTGAAATGGCAGATATTAAAGAAAAAGAATTAACCGCCCCTGTTGCTGCAGATGAGACAGCGGAGAATGTAGTGGAAGCTGCAGAAAGTGCTGCATCTGAACCGGAAAAAAAGAAGAATGTGCCTAAGATCAATACGATAGAAGCAAAGCATTCCAAGATCAAGGTTTTTGATATAATCAACTATGCAGTATTCATCATACTGACGCTGATCATTATCATACCTATCTGGAAGGTTATATCGGACAGTTTCAATGCGGTGGGTGTTTATCAGTTCAGGCTGTGGCCTAACAAACCGACATTCGGAGGCTACGCAACCA
The DNA here is from genome assembly GCA_017635395.1 of Lachnospiraceae bacterium. GTDB lineage: Bacteria > Bacillota > Clostridia > Lachnospirales > Lachnospiraceae > NK4A136. The sequence continues at coordinate 24,770 of JAGBLN010000007.1, read as the reverse complement.
TACTGACCACCAGCAAGCTGTTCAGGCCGCTGCTCAACTCGTTCATTACAACGATAGCAGGCACACTGCTGGGACTCCTGATGGCAACCCTCGGAGGTTATGTGCTGAACCAGTACGATATGCCCGGAAGATCATTCCTGTCATATTTCCTGCTGGTAACCATGATCTTCTCAGGCGGTATGATCCCAGAGTACCTGGTTATGAAGCAGTTAGGACTGGTTGATAATATGTGGATACTGGTTCTCAAGCACGGCATGAATGTGTACAACCTGGTGCTTATGAAGAACTTCTTCGAAGGCATCCCGGCCTCACTATATGAGGCGGCCAAGCTGGACGGATGCTCGCCGATGCAGATCTTCTACAAGATCGTGCTTCCGCTGTCGAAGGCAGCCCTTGCATCTATAGGTCTGATGTTTGCGGTTACTGTATGGAATGATTACAGCACCGTGCAGATCTACATCACCAGCCGTGAGCAGGCAAATTTCCAGTACATGCTCCGTGTTATGGTCATGGATGGTGATACGCCGACGACTGCTTATAAAGTATCGCAGAGTACACTGTACAATGCCGGCATCGTGTGTGCTATTCTTCCTTTCATGATGGCATACCCGTTCCTGCAGAAGTATTTCGTAACAGGTGTGAATGTTGGCGCGGTTAAGGAGTAATAAAGAAGGGATATAAGAATATCCGGATAATCCATATTGTGAAAAAAGAGGGCGGAACATTTGAAAATACAGTGTTTCGCCCGCTTACTATATATTAGATGTATTGGGCGGTCAGAAATTAAACCGGACAATGATCATCGACTACATCCAATATAAAAAAGAAAGGTGTTAAAAATGAAACGACTTGTATACATAGGTGACAGCACAGTAACATTCAACAAAATCTCAACATGGCCCCAGTGCGGATTGTCCCAGGGGCTTATGCTTTATCTGAAGGATGATGTTTATCTGAGGAGCTTTGCTGTAAATGGGCGGAGCACAAAATCCTTTATCGATCAGGGCAGACTGGATACTGTTGATGCTTATCTTGAAAAGGATGATCTTATGCTGATACAGTTCGGACATAATGACGCCAAGGAATCTGATCCGGCAAGGTATGCACCTGTGGATGTATATCATGAGAACCTCAGGAAAATGATAAGGGTTGCAAAAAAACATGAAGCACTTCCGGTAGTGATATCACCTCTTACAAGACGTTATTTTGACGAGCACGGAGTATTTACACCGGGCTGCCACACCGGATATCCTGCGGCGGCAAGGCAGGCTGCAGCGGATGAGGGAGTACCCTTCATAGACCTGACTGCGGTTACTGAAAAATATGTTGCATCCATCGGCGAGATTGCATCAAGGAGCCTTTTTGTATTCCCCAAGGACAACACCCACCTCGTGATGGAAGGTGCGGTTGTATTTGCAGGATTTATCGCAGACGGATTGAAAAACCTGGGACATCCCTATGTGGATTTTCTCTGTGCCCATGATGCGAAGGGGACTGATGAAGACGGCAGGGAAGCAATTGATCCCTATATGACTCTTGGCATGGCGGCTGACACATCTGCACTTACGGGAATGAAGGCAACAGAGTACTTGAATGAAACTGAGGACTGAATCGTCGGAAGTCTGAAGGTGGTCCATATATAGCATAAGATGAGAAAAGGTGAAGAGAACTGCGAACAGAAATATGTAAAGTATTATAAAAAATACAGCAACAGGCCGCTTATGGTTCTGCTCGGTTTTTATAAAGGACAGTATCATAAATTTTTCATAAGTTCATTTTTCTTCCTGATCAAGCACTCTCCTGCGCTGTTCTCATCACTGTTGATAGCAAATGTGATAAATGGTGTGATCGCAGGGGGCGAGGCTGCTAGGCAGGCGATCATCATAAATGTCGGGATATGGATAGGGCTTTTGCTGATACACCTGCCGGCGAACTACCTTCACAGCATGTACCGCAGCCGTGTCACCAGGGCAACGGAGGCAGGGCTCAGGGCGGCATTGGTAAGGAAACTACAGGAACTGTCAATTCCCTATCATACAAAGCTGCAGTCAGGAAGGCTGCAGTCCAAGATTATCCGCGATGTAGAGGCTGTAGAGACACTTTCATCCCAGCTTTTTATCAGTGTCATAAACATATTGATGAACATCACGATAATGCTTACCATCACGGCGGTAAAGAACCGCACCATCCTTCTGTTCATACTTCTGGTGGCACCTATAGCGTCCTTCACGGTGATCGCTTTCAGGAAAAAGATCAGTAAGGTGAACAGGGCGTTCAGGAAGGAAATGGAAGAAACTTCTGTCCGTGTCATGGAAATGGTGGAGATGGTTCCCGTGACCAGGGCCCATGCCCTTGAGGATGTGGAAAAGGACAGGATGTCCAGGCAGCTTGAGCAGACTGCCGAAAGCGGATATCGTTTGGATATGGTCCAGTCCAATTTTGGGGCAGTAGGCTGGGTAGTGTTCCAGATATTTCAGGCACTGTGCCTTGCCTTTACGGGATATCTGGCATTGAACGGAAAAATCCAGGTGGGTGACATCACTTTTTATCAGACAGGATTCACCACTGTAGTCAACCAGTTTACCGCATTCATTAATCTGCTCCCTATAATGACTAAAGGTCTTGAGTCGGTTACATCAATAGGTGAGATCCTGTCAAGCGACGATGTGGAGCACAATGAGGGCAAGGAAGAACTGGATGGGCTCAGGGGCGAATACAGTTTTGAAAATGTGAAATATGCTTACCCCGGAGCAGAGACGAATGTATTAAACGGACTCAGTGTGAAAGTAAGAAAGGGGGAGACCATAGCTGTCGTAGGCGGGTCGGGAGCAGGCAAATCCACACTGCTTAACCTCATAATCGGATTCATGTTTCCTGCTGATGGTATAATAAGGGTGGATGGCAGGAGAATAGATGAGATCAACCTGAAAAGCTACAGAAAATATATATCCGTTGTACCGCAGATGCCGCTGCTGTTTACCGGGACGCTCCGTAACAATATTATCTATGGACTGGAGGATGTGAGTGAAGAGCGATTTGAACAGGCTATTGAAGCGGCTAACTTAAAGCAGCTGATCGACAGCCTGCCTGACGGAGCTGATACCATGATTGATGAGCATGGCGGAAACCTGTCGGGCGGCCAGCGCCAGAGGATAGCGATTGCCAGAGCGATAATCCGTGATCCCAGAGTGATCATTCTGGATGAAGCTACCTCAGCATTGGATGTCATATCCGAAAAAGAGATCCAGGAAGCTTTATCAAGGCTTGTAGCAAACAGGACAACATTCATCGTGGCCCATCGTCTGTCTACCGTGAAGAATGCAGACCGTATACTGGTGCTTTCTGAAGGCCGGATAGCGGAGAGCGGGAGTTATGGCGAACTGATGGAAAAGCGGGGAATGTTCTATCATATGGAAAACCTGCAGACCAGCCTGCAATAGCTGAAATGATAAGAAGAAAGGTGTGTGATCGTAATGAAATTCCTTGAGATTGACAGCCCGTTCATGAGAGTTCTTGGAACGATGGCGGATCTGATAATACTGAACCTGCTGACTGTTCTTCTGTGCATTCCCATTGTAACTGCGGGGGCTGCGTTTACGGCCATGCATTATGTGATGCTAAAGATCGTAAGGAATGAAGAAGGCTACATAGTAAAGACTTATTTCAGGGTTTTTAAGGAAAATTTCGTAAAATCCACGTTCCTCTGGCTGTTCATGCTGATCGTATCGGCTCTGCTTTTTGTTGACTGGCGGATACTCATGATGCAGGGAGATGAGTTTCCGGCCTTTATACTGGTGCTTCTTATCGCGGCGGCAGTAGTATTCTACCTGGTAGCTATCTATATATTCCCGGTACTGTCCAGATATGAGAATACCATCAGGGGGACTTTAAAGACTGCTTTTTCCATGTCTGTGCTGGGAATATTTACATTGAGGACTATTGCTTCGGCGATACTGATCCCTCTGCCTTTTGTCCTGATGTTTGTATTCGGATACGCTTCTGTGCCTGTGTTCGCTGTTTTCTGTTTTTCAGGGCCGGCATTTTTCAGGGCAAAGCTGTACAGCGGACTTTTTAAACAGTATGAAGAGAAAGCAGGGGCAAAGCCGGAAAGTGCCGGGGATGAGTCTGACGACACTACGGATAATGATGAGTAAGTTCTGCGGATTGCTGTATGCTAAGCGAAGCGTGCTTTGCGGATATACAGACACCCACATAGCATAATCTACACGGGAGAGTTTTAGATGAGGATCGGAATCAGACTGCATGACACTAAGGAATGTGAGATAAAGGAACGGCTACAGATAGTGCATGATCAGGGCTTTTGCTGTGCGCATATTGCTCTTGCCAAGACTGCGGGGCTTCCAAAGGAAACAGAGGCATTGACACCCGGATATGCGCTGTGGCTAAAAAGGGTATTCGCAGAGGCCGGCATAGATATTGCCGTGCTGGGCAATTACCAGAATCTGGCACATCCTGATCCAGAGAAATTAAAGACCATTCAGGATCGCTACTGTGCACATCTGCGTTTTGCATCATTGCTGGGATGTGGAATGGTCGGAACGGAAACCGGTGCGCCAAACGAAGATTATCATTATGACAAGGAGGCTTGTCGCAGCAAAGAGGCTCTTGATATCTTCATAAATAATCTGCGTCCTGTCGTATCCTATGCAGAAAAATGCGGCGTGATAATGGCAATTGAGCCTGTATACAAGCATATAGTATGGAATCCCCGCCGGGCACGTGAGGTCCTTGACCGTATCGGTTCTCCGAATCTTCAAATTATATTTGATCCTGTAAACCTGATAGATCCTGAATGTATGGAAGCAAGAGATGAAGTGATAGAAGAGGCGATGGATATACTTTCACCGGAGATTGCGATGATACATCTTAAAGACTATGTCTTTGAGGATGGAAAAATGAAAGCCGTTGGCTGCGGATTCGGCGAGATGGATTACAGTAAGATAGTGCAGTTTGCAGAAGAAAAGAAACCATACATTCATGCTACCCTTGAGAACACGACACCTGAAACGGCGGTACATTCCAGGGAAGTGATAGAAAGCTTAATTAAATAAAACTTCCCACTCACAGAACTAGTCAGAACGACACTCGCAATGTGACGGATAACTATGGGCTGTTAGCGATTAGTTTCCCAAGGCGTTGCATCGGTTTCGGCGCATATGCGAGTCGTCGTTCTGCTTACCACAGACTATATGTGGGAAGTTTCGGTAACTATATTGTAATAACAAAACAGACAGGAGAATGATTACATGACAACAGAAACAAGAGAGCAGATACAGCAGTACATTGATTATCTTCTTGAGAATTCAAGTGCAGAGAAGCCTATGTGGAATAAGGAGATGATCCTGCAGGGGCGTCCGAATAAATGGAATTACATTGACGGCTGTATGATCACTGCTTTGATCTCGCTTTATGAAATTACGGGTGAAGAGCGTTATTTTACTTTTGCGAAAGATTTTGTCGATTATTTCGTGCAGGAAGACGGTACTATAAAAACTTATGATATCAAGGAATACAACCTTGATAATATCAATACCGCAAGCAATTTGTTTTTCCTTTATGACAAAACCGGAGATAAGAAATACAAGCTTGCCCTTGACCATGTGCGGGAACAGCTTACAGGAATGCCGAGGACAAAGGAAGGAAGTTTCTGGCATAAGGAAATCTACCCCAACCAGGTGTGGCTGGACGGATTGTATATGGCAGAGCCTTTTTATATGAGGTATGAAACACTTTTTAATAAAATGGAAAAGTGTAATGATGTCATACACCAGTTTGAAAATGTGGAAAAGAATATGAAGGATCCGAAGACAGGACTGTATTATCACGGGTATGATGAGAGCCGTGAGATGTACTGGGCAGATACCGAAAGCGGATGCAGCCCCAATTTCTGGCTGAGGTCCCTTGGCTGGTTTACTCTTGCGCTGGTGGAAACGGCACAGGCAACAGATGAATCGCTGTATTATGAAAAAAGATATCTGCAAAAACTCCTTGAAAATCTGGTGGACGCACTGGCTCCCTTCCAGGATGAAAGCGGTATGTTTTATCAGGTGGTTGATCATCCCCAGGCAGAGGGAAATTATCTTGAAACATCAGGTACTGCACTAATTTCTTATGCGATATTAAAAGCTGTGCGTCTGGGTTATCTTACTCCGCGCTATGCAGAGATGGGCGAGAGGGCATTCGATGGGATCGTTGATAAGTATCTTTCGGAGAATGAAGATGGAACCCTTAAGCTTTCAGGGATTTGTCTGGTAGCGGGACTGGGTGGAAAACAGCACAGGGATGGATCTTTGGAGTACTATTTCAGTGAGCCTGTAGTTGAAAATGAGGCTAAGGGTGTCGCACCTTTTCTGCTGGCATATACTGAGATGATACGGAGAAATGCTAACTGATGACAACACAACAGATTTTTATTGAATTTATACAGGAGCAGTTATGGAATTTGAGATAGCAGGCATATTCAGCAGAAGCGTTACAATTGAAAGAAATAACACAGACCGTTTTGAGACAGAAGAAGAATGTATTGTCAATGTAAACGGGAAAGAATATGTCCGTACAAAACGCAATGTCATCACCATTGACGGTCTGGATCCGGAACATAAGTATAAAGTATCCGTATGCAGTGCTGACGGAAATGACCATAACGAATGTGCGGTGCAGACAAAGTCTGAGAGCATTCTTCTGAATGTTAGGAGTTTCGGAGCCTTGGGCGACGGAATGCACAATGATACCCCTGCTATCCAGGCTGCCATAATGGGATGTCCCGATGACGGAACGGTATATGTGCCTGCGGGAACATATCTTACAGGACCGTTATTCTTAAAGAGCCATATGACACTGTGGATAGATGAAGGTGCAGTACTGCTGGGAGACACTGACAGAGCTAATTACCCTGTGCTTCCCGGTATGGTGCGTGACCTGTACGATAATGATAAGGAATACAATCTCGGAAGCTGGGAAGGAAATCCTTTAGACAGTTTTGCATCGCTGATCACAGCAATAAACGCTGAAGATATTTCTGTCATCGGGCGAGGTATCATTGACGGGAATGCGGCAAACAGCGACTGGTGGGTTGATGCAAAGAAAAAAAGAACCGCATGGCGTCCAAATCTGGTAAATTTCATACGATGCAAAAATATCCGGATGCAGGGACTTACTCTTAAGAATTCAGCCTGCTGGTGCATACATCCCTATTATTCAGAGAGTCTCAGTTTTATGGACCTTACGATACAGAATCCCTCCGATTCGCCGAATACGGACGGATTTGATCCGGAAAGCTGTGAAGATGTGACTCTTCTCGGAACTACCATATCGGTAGGAGATGACTGCATTGCGCTTAAGAGCGGAAAGCTTTATATGGCAAAGTATCATCACAGGGAGACAAAAAATGTTACGATCAGAAACTGCAGACTGGAAAAAGGCCATGGATCCGTGACCATCGGTTCCGAGATTGCAGGAGGTGTCAGCAATGTGCATGTTTCCAGGTGCATATTTGCAGGTACGGACCGCGGAGTACGCATAAAGACCAGACGGGGACGCGGGGAGCGTTCGATACTTACTGATCTGTTTTTTGAAAATATTACTATGGATCATGTGCATATGCCCCTTACCGTTAACATGTTCTACTTCTGTGATCCTGACGGTCATACAGAATATGTACAGAGCCAGGAAGAGTGTCCTGTTGATTACCGGACACCGAAAGTAGGCAGCATTTCCATAAAAAATGTGGATTGTACAGGAGTGGATGCATCCTTTGTATGTGCTGTCGGGCTTCCTGAGGCACCGATAGAAAAAATCTCACTGGAAAATATAAATGTTTCCTATCTTGAAGAGGATAAACGGGTCCCGCAGCGGCCTGTCATGATGGACGGATTCCCTGAAATGTCCGGACGGAGCATCTATCTAAAAAATATAAATGAAATTGAAATTAAAAAAGTTTCTATTAAAGATAGCGCTGATAATGATATAATGTATGAAAATGTCAAAAGCGCGCTGATAGATGGATTGCTTCTGTAACGAGGGACAGTTATGAATACAGCAAATGGTGAATTTGATTTATCCATACAGGAATTCGGGCATTTTCTCGATGTGTCGGAGGGGGCAGAAATTGTGTATGATCCTGCGGCAGACCTGATGGAGGTATTTAAATACGGTTATGAAAAAAAGATCATATTTAGAGGGACAATGTCAGATTCTGCCAGGCTTCTGGAGGCTTCGGGTACTGAAAATTCGAAGAAACAGATAGAATCTCTGTATAATGCATTAAAATCAGGAAAAGAGAGTTTTAGTGAAAATATTGACCTGCATAAAGGCAGATATCTTGTAAGGTATAAAGTTTACAAAAATGAAGGAAATAAAGTATATGGTGTATTTATTCCGCTTTTAAAAGGAGGCTTTATTCCTGCCTACAGACGGTCCAGCGATAAGGATGCCATGCTGGATATGCTGAATAAGCGTGCTATAAATGAATATGCACACAAGGTTTGTGCACAGGATGACTGTCCCACTACCTACATCATCATGTTTGATCTGGATAACTTTAAAGTAGTAAATGACAGTTTTGGGCATGTTTTCGGTGATGAAGTTCTGCATACTGTGACTTCTATTATAAATAAAGCAATAGGTGATCATGGCATGGTCGGAAGGGTCGGCGGCGATGAGATAATGATAGTCACAAAGGGGATTGGCGACAAAACTGAATTACGCCCTTACATGAGAGAAATACGTGTAAATGTTGAAGAGCAGTTTAAGGATAAGCTGAATGGAATCTCCCTTACCTGTTCCATGGGGGCAGCTGCATATCCGGACCATGGGGACAGCTGTGACAAAGTGCTGGATATTGCCGACAAGATGCTTTACCTTGCAAAGGAGAAAGGGCGTAATCGTTACATAATATACACTCCTGATATGCATTCACAGCTTATAAAAGCTCCGGAGAAAAGCGAAGCCGGACTTAAAACGGTGCTTACCAACAATTTTGATAAGGTAAGCATAATCCATTATATGATGGAAGACTATCTTAAAAAAGGTACCAGCAGCAATGCTAGAGCCTTCGGGAATGTTGGCAATGCCTTTAATCTTCAGGAAATACTTATTGTTTATGAAAATGCCAAGGTTGGTTTTAAATGGTCCATTGATAATTCTGAGTTAAGCGAAGCTGATCTTAAGTGGATGGAGCTTAATGATGAATTTTACTCACAGTTTAATAAGGACGGAATGTTTATAGTTGACGGCCTCTACGACCTGGTTGGAGAAAAAGAACGCTATAAAGAAAAAATTGTTGAAAGAGGGGCAGAGTCTGTACTTTTTTACCGGCTTAAGAAAGATGACGATTACCAAGGTTTTGTATTGTTTGTAAAAAAAGGTCAGAGACAAAAATGGTCAGAGTATGAACTTTTGGCCCTTTCAACCATAGGCAAGATTTTTGAATTGTCAGTACAGGGACAGTAAACAGACATGCAAGAAAAAAGGCCTTTCATAAGCATAGTGTGCCTGACGCTGTGCTTTTCCCTTATTCTGGGAATGTATGGGGCTGACAGGCAAGCTGATCATAGGCCTGTTTGTTCCAGTGCGGTTTCCGGTGGTATTTCCTTTGAAAACATAACGGAGAATATTGAAAATGTTCCCTGGCTGGAGAATGAGCTTATAAGGCTGGTTCGGCCGGTAGTTCATTTTGAGATATCGCGTAATGTTCGTTCCTTATCTAACGCAGAACTCTTATTATTCATACTGTTTATTTCATTTATACTGATACTTCGCAGCTGTATAAATCTGTTTTATTCAGCTGCGTCAGTCAACAGCAGTTCTTATTTTATTATCAGATACATTCAGGACCAGGACGGTCAAAAGTAACCTCAGCAAAACAAGATGATATTCAGTAGCCGAAAAACCTTTTTAGATCATCTGATAAGGAGGATTTTTTGTGATGGATTTAATTTCCAATGTCATAGTAGGCATTGCTATTTTGATATGCATTGCGGCACTTGTATTTACACTCGGTTTCGATAATGGGTGGTTTAGCTGCAAGAAGAAAGTTGATGGTAATGCAGATAAAGAAAATGAAAATGAAAGTGAGGAAAAAGAAGATGAATGATATAGTTGTAAATATAATAATGGTGATAATGGTAATACTAGGTGTGGTTCCTACTGTTGCGATAATGATAGGCATACCTGTGACGATCATTTACAAGCTGATAAGAATGACCAAGGGCTATAAGATTACGGATTGACGGAAGTAGATGCTGGCTCGCAGGCTGTCCTCTTGTCTGTTACGGTTGACAAATTTCATAAAATGGTCTTTAATATAAGGACGTGTTGAGGGAGTAGCTTGCGAGCCTTTTTATACCGTGGTGTCTGGTTGAGGCTGCAGCGTGTTTCGTCAGGACGGGAAAGAGGCCAACTATAATCTGTAATATGGTCGGTTTCCCCGGAACATGTTTCAAAAAGCGAGACTTACACCATGGTTTTTCTGTGGTGTAGGTTTTTTTTATACCCGCAGAGCCGCAGGAACTGTAGCAGAACCACTGTTGGTTCATCAGAAGGGGCGCAGGCGCGCAGAAAGAGGGAAGAATGCTTACTTATCTCGAATTCTTAGTTGTAGGTTTTTACGCACTTATAAAAGGTGCGGACATGTTTGTGGACGGAAGTTCTGCCGTGGCAAAGAGGTTCAGGGTACCTGGAGCTATAATCGGTCTTACCATAGTAGCCATGGGAACCAGTGCTCCGGAGCTTGCGGTGTCTGTTACTTCGGCACTGAAGGGATCCAATGAGCTTGCCATAAGTAATGTGATAGGGTCTAATCTTTTCAACGTTTTGATGGTGCTTGGTATCTGTGCAATACTTCACCCGGTGCCGGTAGATTCTTCTATATTAAAGAGGGATTTTCCGCTGAATATCCTTGTTACGCTGGCTATGCTTATAGCGGCGCCTTTCGGACTTAAGGCTGCCCTTGCTGCAGCAGGAGATGCCGGACTCAAAATGTCGGACAAGGTGTATAACCTGGGCCGGCTGTTCGGCATAGGTATGCTGATATTCTTCATTATATATATAGTAGTTTTGATAATGGAGGCAAGAAAAAATCCGACAGCGGAAGAAGAAGATGCGGGTGAGCCTATGCCCATGTCGAAAACAATATTTTCAATCGTTTTTGGCATAATCCTTATCGTGTCCGGTGGCGAGGCTGTTGTTGAGTCAGCCAAGAACATCGCATATACCCTTGGCATGTCAGAGACCCTGGTAGGACTTACCATAGTGGCTGTAGGAACATCACTCCCTGAACTGGTTACATCAATAGTAGCTGCAAAGAAGGGCGAAGTGGATATGGCCGTGGGAAATGTTGTAGGCTCATGTATTTTCAACATTATGCTGATACTCGGTGTTTCCTGCACGATCCTTCCGGTGGGAGTAAACTTCGCATCAATGATAGATATAGGCATTCTCCTGCTGGTGGGAATAATAAGTTTTATTTACGGTCTCTGCGGGAAAAAAGTGGGCCGGGTAAAGGGTATAACCATGCTGCTTATGTATATAGGGTATGTGGTTTTCGCTTATCTGAGAGAGGTAGGCTGAAACTATGCTGTATGACATTGTAATGAAAAGGTAATCAATAATTAAGGGGATAAGCTATGTATAAAGCTATTGAACTATTTGCAGGAGCTGGTGGATTAGCACTTGGTGTTGAAAAAGCAGGTTTTAACACAATTGGTTTGGTGGAATTTAATAGAGACGCATGTGATACTCTGGAAAAAAATAGACCGAATTGGCGGGTTATATGTGATGATATAGCAAACATATCAAAATTAGATTTAGAAGAGTATTTTAATCTAAAAAAGGGTGAGTTGGATCTTTTATCTGGTGGTGCACCTTGCCAGTCATTTTCTTATGCGGGAAAAAGATTGGGACTTGAGGATGCAAGAGGAACTCTTTTTTACCATTATGCAGTTTTTTTGGAAAAGTTGCAGCCTAAAATGTTTCTTTTTGAGAATGTAAGAGGGTTGTTAACCCATGATGGAGGAAAAACATATAAAACTATTTTAGAGATTTTTGAATCTGCTGGATATGATATTCAGAAACAGGTGTTGAATGCCTGGGATTATGGGGTGGCACAAAAAAGAGAGAGGTTGATAACCATTGGTATTCGTAAAGATTTGAACAACAAGATTCACTATACATTTCCGAATCCTCATGATTATAAGCCTGTACTTAGAGATATATTAAAAGATGTGCCGGATAGTTTGGGAATTCCATATGGTGAAAACAAAAGAAAACTTTTTGAACTTGTTCCGCCAGGAGGATATTGGAGAGACATTGACCCAAAATTGGCAAAGGATTACATGAAAAGTTGTTGGGAAATGGAAGGGGGCAGAACAGGAATACTTAGAAGAATGAGTTTGGATGAACCTTCATTAACAGTTTTAACCTCACCATCCCAAAAACAGACTGAGAGATGTCATCCGTTGGAGGCAAGACCATTTACAGTTCGTGAGAATGCAAGGTGTCAGAGTTTTCCTGATGAATGGTCATTTTGTGGAAATGTTATGTCACAATACAAACAGGTTGGAAATGCTGTATCGGTTAACTTAGCATATGATGTAGCCAAGAGTATATATAAGGCATTAGAAAAGGGGGAAAATGAATAAAATGTCATGGGATTTACCATTTATTAGTGAAGATGATTTTACAAAGCATGTAAAAGCAACGATAAATAAGTATGGTGAAAAGCTAGAGTCCTTTGATATAGAGAGATTTAATAAGAATATTATTGATCCTGTAAAAATGGTTTTTGATAAAACTGTATATCAAGCTAGCTGGGAAGAGATAATAAGTAATGAGATTTTTCGTCAGCGAGATAAATCAAACAACAACGATATAGGATATTTTCACCAAAGAATATTCCAGTATATTCCGTGTTGTCATGTACCGGATAATGGTAAAGAAGGCGGATGGGATGTTATTTTTCAAAATAAAAATGGGATAGAATTGCCTGATGGTGATATGGTTCATACTGTTTATGTTGAAATGAAGAATAAACATAATACAATGAATTCGTCTGCTGCAGGAAAAACCTATATTAAAATGCAGAACCAGCTGTTGTCAGATGATGATTGTGCATGCTTTTTAGTTGAGGCAATAGCAAAAAGGTCTCAGAATATCAAATGGACAACTACTGTTGATGGTAAAAGTGTATCGCATAAAAGAATAAGAAGAGTGAGTTTGGATCAGTTTTATGCATTGGTTACAGGACAACAAGATGCACTTTTTAAATTATGTATGGCGCTTCCAGATGTTATAAAAAAAGCGATATCGGAAAGTGACGACGTAAAGGTTCCAAATGATAGTGTTTTATTTGAGCTTAAAAGAATTTCTGAATTAACTGGAAAAAAAGACGAAGATCTTGCAATGGCAATGGCTATTTATTTGTTAGGTTTTAGTAGTTATTCGGGTTTTTCAGATGTTATTAAAGTGGAAGATAATGACAATTTATTAAAAATATTATACGAATATTCAAAAAAGATATCTACTGAATAATATGAGGTAACTATGCTGAAAAATGCATTCGGAAAAAGCCATATAGTTAACCGTCGCAAGCCCGGGGGATATGATGCCGGGGATTATGATGAGTACGATGATGACGACGAGTACGACGATGATGACGAGTACGACGACGATGATGAGTACGACGATGACGACGAGTACGACGACGATGATGAGTACGATGATGACGACGACGATGATGAGTACGATGATGATGACGACGACGATGACTATGATGAGGAAGAGGCCAGGCGCATAGCCCTTAAGGAAGAGGAGCGCAGGGAAATGGCAAAAGCTGCCAGAAGGCAGCAGGCAGAGGAACGAAAGGCCGAGGCAAAAGAGCGTCGGGCACAGGATGCCGCAAGGCGCGCTGCCAGGGCGAGTGAGAGGAAACAGCGCGACGCTGCCAGGAAGGAAGCCCGCGATTCAGAAAAAAAGAAGCGTGAGGCTGCGAAAAACGAGCAGATAAGGAAAAGGGAAGCGGCTGCCAAAAAGCGTGAAGAAAGGGAAGAACGCAGGCAGGAAGCTGCTGAGTCAAAGAGAAAAGCTGAAGCAAAGCGCGCTGCAAGGGCGGAAGAAAAGGCCATGGCTGTGGCAGCTGCAAAGGAACGGCATCGTCAGGCCGCAGCAGCAAAAAAACGGCGGCATGATGATCCTTATGAGGAACCTTCGGGCCGTAAGCGCGGCAGGCGGGAACCGGAGTATGTATATGTAGAACCCCCGAAGAAAAAAAGCCACCTGCTCAGAAACTTTATTATAATAATACTTCTGCTTCTTGCCATTATTTTTGGCGGACTTTATGCAGGAGTAGGCTATGTTTACAGCAAGATGCACTACAATGAGATTGCATCTGTTAAGAATGAGAGCCCTTATGAAGGTGGAGTCATAAACGTACTCATGATAGGAAATGACTCCCGTACCGGTGATGATGACGGCAGGTCGGATGCCATGATACTTGTATCCATGAGTTCCGTAACCCATGAGATACTTTTTACATCCGTTCTGCGTGATGTATATGTGGATATCCCGGGACACGGCAAGAACCGTCTGAATGCCGCGTATTCATACGGCGGGCCGGAGCTGCTGATGGAGACAATCGAGCAGAACTTCGGCATAAAGGTAAACCGTTATGTCAGCGTGAATTTCGAAGCATTTGCGACTTTAGTTGATGCAGTAGGCGGTGTGGACTTAAATCTTACAAATGAGGAAGTCCAGTGGGTAAACGCTTATCTTAATGAATACAATATGCTCCGCGGCGTAGAAATAACTACTGACTATATGGATACTTCTGCCAGCGGATGGCTGCATTTGAACGGTGCCCAGGCACTTGCGTACTCAAGAAACCGTTACATCGGAACGGATTTCGAAAGAACCAACAGACAGCGCAAGGTTATAAATGACGTGATAGACAAGCTGCCGAATGCTATGATGACCAATGGTCCGCAGGTCATAGAAAATGTGTGCAGCGAGCTTACCACAAATATGACCCAGAATGAGTGCTATTTTCTGGCACTTCAGGCCTGGAAGATTAAGCTGTACGGAAGGGATTCCGGCAGCATTCCCCTGGAAGGCACCTGGAGTGACTATACCACCGACAGCGGCATGATGGTCCTGAAGATAGACTTCGATGCCAACAAGCAGTACCTGCAGGAGAAACTTTACATCAAGCCGCAAACCTCAAATACATCCGATACCCCGGATTCTTCGGGTGATGAAGAGGGCGAGTAATTGTTAAACAGCTTCTTTAACAGTGTGAAGTTACTAAAATAATTGCAATGTGTGAAATAAAATTAATATGTGTTCAACAATGCCCCTGGCCCGGCTGTCTGCATCTGCAGATGAACGATCACGATGCGGTTTTAGTCTCGGGGAAATCCACCGCTTACTGTACCTTGGTATCCGGTGCAGGGTTGCGAGACGGCGGTTTTCCGGCTCGCATGTGACGGATACATAGGTACAGTTAGCGGTTAGTTTCCCGAGACGTTGCATCGGTTCATTTGCAGATGCGTGTCAGCCGGGAGGACGCATAGATTAAAATAGTATTTTATTGTAGAAAAGAGGATTGATACATTAATGGAACCCGAAGAAACAGAACAGGTCACTAAACAGAGCCCGATGCTGAAGGTCGCTACCTTCATAGTAGACAGGAGAAATCTCTTTTTCCTTCTTTTTGCATTGGGAATGATATTCTGTGCTATCTCGGCAGGCTGGACAAAGGTGGAAAACTCTCTGGCAGCATACCTTCCTGATTCAATGGAAACCCGTGTGGGCCTGGATCTTATGGACGAGCAGTTCGTGACCTATGGAACTGCCAGAGTCATGGTCATGAACATTGACCTGGAAAAAGCAAATGATATTGCGGATGAGCTTAGAAAGAACAGCGATATCGCAATGCTCTCCTATAATGAAACAACAGACCACTATAATAATTTCTCGGCTTTATACAGCATTACCTTTAATTATAAATCCGATGATGACAAGGCACTGGAGGCTCTTGAGAAGGTAAAGGAGAGCCTGTCAGATTATGATGTTTATGTTTCCACCTCCATGGGCGATCCTCAGGCCGAGCTGCTTGCGGAGGAAATGAAGCCTATCCGTATCATAGCCGTCCTTGTAGTCCTGGTCGTACTCATACTCACATCCCAGACATACGCAGAAGTGCCGGTGCTTCTGATAACCTTCGGTGCCGCTGCATTGCTTGCAGCCGGTACCAATTTCCAGTTCGGTACCATTTCATTCGTATCCAATTCCGTAACCATAGTCCTGCAGCTGGCGCTGTCTGTTGACTATGCGGTTATTTTCTGTAACAGATATAAGGAAGAACACCAGACATTGGGTATAAGGGAGGCCTGTATAGTGGCCTTGAGCAAAGCGATACCTGAGATATCTTCCAGCTGTCTGACTACGGTCGGCGGTCTGATGGCCATGATGATGATGCAGTACGGTATAGGTTCCGACCTTGCTGTCTGTCTGATAAAGAGTATCTTCTTTTCATTGATGTCGGTTTTCCTGCTGATGCCGGGACTGATAATGATCTTTGGCACTTTAATGGATAAGACCAAGCATAAGAGTTTCATACCGAAGATAGATTTTGCCGGAAAATTTGCATTTGCCACGAGAAAGTTCGTGCCTCTCATATTCCTCATTGTTATGGCAGTTGCCTTCTTCCTTCAGAATAAATGTCCGTATGTATTCGGATATTCCCTGCTGAAGACGCCTATAAAGAATGAAGTGCAGATAGCGGATGGTCTTATAGAGGACAGCTTCGGACGAAATAATTTCGTTGTTATGTGTTTCCCCACAGGAAACTATGAATCCGAAAAAAAGATGATAGCTGATCTGGAGCGTCAGCCGCAGGTTGATCACTGCATGGGTCTCAGCAATACCAAGCTTTTAGGACATAACCTGACGGATAAGCTGACCGCCAGGGAATTTTCGGAGCTTATGGATGTGGATTACGAGGTGGCTGAACTTTTGTACACAGCCTATGCCGTAAATGATGAAAACTACGCCAAGCTGGTAAACGGTATCAGTACATATTCGATTCCGCTGATAGATGTGATCATGTTCCTTTATGATGAGGTGCAGGAGGGATATGTCACACTTGATGATGATGTCTATGATAAATTGAAAAAAGCCCACGACACCATGCTGGTACTGAGGAATATGCTTGAGGGTGAGGAATACAGCAGGATACTGGTGTATATAGATCTTCCCCAGGAGGGTACGGAGACATTTGCATTCCTTGAGAAGATGCACGAGATCGGTGAGACATATTACCCGGAGGATCAGATAATACTGACAGGTGATTCCACCAGCCAGCGTGACCTGAAAAATACCTTCGCCCGCGATAATATCATAGTAACCGTAGGTTCCATACTCATAGTCCTTGCGGTGCTGCTCTTTACCTTTATGTCGGCCGGGATGCCATTGCTTTTGATCGCAGTCATAGAGGGTGCTATCTGGATAAACTTTGCGACGCCTACGCTGCAGAATAATAACGTGTTCTTTATGTGTGAGCTGATAGTCAGTTCAATACAGATGGGTGCAAATATCGACTACGCTATTGTCATAGCGGGACGTTTTATGGAGAACAGAAAAACGATGGATAGGAAAGAGGCCGTCATTGAAACACTGAACTTTGCCTTTCCTACCATTATAACAAGCGGCTCCATGATGATACTTGCAGGCATGCTCATCGGAAGACTTTCCTCCAACGGTTCCATCTGCGGTATCGGTAAATACCTTGCGCAGGGAACCATCATATCCATAATACTGGTTATGTTCGTACTGCCGCAGATCCTTCTGATAGGAGAGCGGATAATAGAAAAGACCAGCTTCAAGGTATCCGTGCCTATAAAGCTTGACAGGGTGCGCGGATATGTGAGGGTGGACGGTCTGGTAAGAGGACAGGTGAATGGCTTTGTTGTGGGAGAGATGCATGGCGTGGTAAAGGGCGAGGTTAACGCTATCGTATCCATGGGCGGAATGTCAGCGGTAAATCCGGAGGATATAAATGAACACCTTCTCCCCGGAGACATGATACTGCCGGATGACGGGGAGGCTGCGGAAGGTGTAGAAGTCCCGGATAATGAAGCTATGCCTGCCGGTGAAGAGTCAACAAGTGATGACGGAGTGTCCGAGAGTGCAGCTCAGGCAGATGCATCTGACAGAAAAGGAGATGCCAAGTCATGAGAAAATTTAATTTAGAATCTAATAATAGAATATCGCTTTCACGCTTAGTTACAGCGCTTATGGTATTTGTACTGTGCGCAAATATTACTTTTGATGCACTGACTGTGTCTGCGTCGTATAAAATACCGGAGGGCTATACCGAATACGATCCTGATGCGGAGAGTGAAGAAGATGAGGATAACGAAGACGGAGAGAGTGATGTTTCGGAAAATGATCTTTCCGAAAATAAGGCACAGAAAAAAGAGCGCATAGAGATCGCATCCCTGTCAGAGCTTCGAGATCTTTCCGAAAACTGCCATGATGACACCTGGTCTGATGATAAGGAAGTGGTGCTGACTGCTGACATATCACTGACCGGATCTGATTTTACATGCATACCTTATTTCAACGGTACTTTTGACGGAAACGGATATAAGATAAACGGCTACGTGTATAGCGGAGACGGGTATGTAACGGGATTTTTCCGTTATCTTGGTGGTGATGCCATAGTCAGCAATGTGAATATTGCCGGTACAATACAGGCTACAGGCGAGCAGCAGGTGACCGGCGGCATAGTCGGAATAAACAGAGGCCGTGTGATAAACTGTGAGTTTATGGGACGCGTGGAAGGTAAGTCCGTGACCGGTGGAATAGCCGGAATAAACGAGGCAAACGGTGACATAATCGACTGCGAGAATAATGCTGCGGTAAACGGATACTATTTCACCGGCGGAATATGCGGAAAGAATTACGGAATGATTTCTGCCTGCGTGAACAACGGTTCATTGAATGAATCAGCCGAGTGGATAAACGGCGAGGATGAAATGAACAGTGATGTGCTGGAACTGCTTAAGCTCCAGTCCGTAAAAGAGGTAAAGATACAGAGTGGTCTGGACACCGGAGGAATAGTCGGTTTTTCAAGGGGCTTGATAATAAGGTGCGAGAACCAGGGACCCGTCGGATATCCCCATGCCGGATACAATGTAGGCGGTATAGCCGGAAGGCAGTCCGGAACCATCATAAGCTGCACCAATAAGGGTGAAGTAAACGGTCGAAAGGATGTAGGCGGCATCGTGGGACAGATGGAGCCGTCCCTGGAGCTGGATTCCGCAGAGTCGCTTTCAACCTCTGTTACAGAGCTGCATGATATGATAGACAAGCTCTATGATGACATGGATGAGGGAAATGCAACTCTCAGTGCGGACTTTGACCTCCTGCGCGATACGGCTGATGCTTCCGTGGATACTATGGATTCACTCAGTAACGGCGTGGAGGACTATGTCAATACAAATACTGACACCATAAATGACCTGGGCGACAGGGCAGACCAGGTAATGGAGATGTCTCCAAAGGTTGTGGACAATGTAAATGCCGCAAGCAAGGATGTAGATGACCTGAACAAAGCTCTTGATGATCTGAGCGATGCATTGGACGGTATCACCGATTATAAAGGTGAAGATAAAAAGACTGTGGATCGTGAGCGTGATAATATAGATGCACAGCGCAAGATAATGAATGAGCAGGCAGCCCTGACGGAAGAAAAGTCAAAAGAGATTTCGGAAATCACTGAAAAATACAAGAACAATCCTTCAAGACTGTGGACTGATCCTGCTTCCGTGGAGGACAGAAGCAAACTGGTCAATGACCTTACTGCTCTGATGAGTGCATATACAAAAGAAACCGATGCCATATCCAGTATAGCCGCATCGACACTCATTCTGTCGAGGATATATGCAGAATATACTGTCGATGGTGTGGATGATGCATCTGACGCAATAGAAGATGCATCGGATGCTGCGGACAGGGCAAAGAAGAGCGCGGATGTTGCCCAGGAAGGTGTGGACGATATCGTAACATACCTGAATGCCGAAAAGGAGCTGGAGCTGGTAGGTATCAGCCGCAGCGTAGAGGACGATGCGGATACTCTCAATGCCCAGATGCACCAGATGAGCGACATCATGGGGACACTTTCCGAGCATGCCGATGAATATCCTGCTACGGTAAATGAAGATCTGAGGAATATAAATGACCAGCTGGACCATATTTACAATATAATAAATGACGACCTTACACGTATGGAAGGCGGGGTAGAGGAGTACTACAGCGACATTTCGGAAGAAACTCTTCTGAAGGCTGTTGATGGCAAGGTTTCTTCAAATGTAAATTACGGCAGCGTAAACGGAGATATAAATGTAGGCGGAATCACAGGTTCAATGGCCATCGATGAAAATGACCCTGAGGAGAATGCGGCAGGCACGGTTGAGACTGAGCTGGGAGGAAGGTATACCACCAGGAATATCCTTCACAACTGCATCAACCATGGCTATGTGACTGCGAAAAATGATGGTGCCGGCGGTATAGCAGGTTTCATGAAGCATGGCATAATAAACAGCTGCTCCTCCTACGGTCCTGTAAAAAGTTCCGGCGGAAGCTATGTAGGCGGCGTGGCCGGTCAGTCTCTTTCATTTATAAAAGGCTGTTATTCGCTCTGCACCCTTGAAGGCGAGGACTATATCGGCGGCATAACAGGTTACGGTACCACCATTTCATCCTGCTATGCAATGCCACATATTCTTACACAGAGCGGAAAGTGCGGAGCTATCGCCGGACAGATAGAGATAAGCGATGACACGGAAGAGCTTATGCTTGAGAATGTTACTCTTAACTATTACGTAAGCGAGAATCTTTTCGGCATTGATAACATTAACTATGTAGGAGCTGCTGAAAGAATAAGCTACGAGGAACTGCTCAAGATGGGTAACTGTCCTCCGGATTTCAGGAACCTGACAGTGCGTTTCTTTGTTGATGAGAATGTGGACGAAGATGAAGATGAGGATCTCAGGGAAATAGGAACTCAGGCACTTAAGTTCAGCGACAGCGTGGATCTGATAGAGTATCCTGATATACCTGCCAAGGACGGATATTACGGAACCTGGTCAGAGCTTGATACTGACACCATAGACGGTAACTTGGTAATAATAGCAACATATAAGAAAAATGTGACCACTGTTGAGAGCAAAGAGCGTGAAAGTGCATCTTCAAACAGGGCATTGGCTTTGGTAAGCGGACAGTTTGACGAGGATGCAGAGCTCCATGCATTCAATGAGGCTGTAGCTGACCTGGGTGAATCCCGCAAGCTGCCTTATATCGAGCAGCTTGTATATGCCATAGAAATGACCGGCTGCAGCGGCATGAACGAGGACGGTTCACAGGTAAAGGCTGTATTAAGGATACTGAATCCTTACGGCAAGAACGTAAGCGTATATAAGTTCAACGGATCCGGATGGGAGCCTTGTGAATTTGTGGCAATGGGATCATACTTAGAACTGGATATGCCGACGGAATATCCGCTTTACTGCATAGTCCATGAATATAATTACAAGCTTATTGGCATTGTTGGCGGTTCCAGTATAGCAGTTATCGCGGTTATAGTGTTTGTGGTGCTGCGGATCAAGAAGAAGCGTAAGAATAAGGCTAAGTAAGACAGCTCACCAGTGGAGGGCATAACAGATGGGAAAATTTAATGCCTATGCAAAAATAAATATCACCCTTGATGTCACCGGGAGGCTGCCGGACGGATACCATACAATAAAGTCTGTCATGCAGCAGGTGGATCTCTGTGATGAGGTGACGGTGGAATGTCTTGATGAGCCGGGCATAGTCCTTACGGTTGAAAGCGAATGCCAGGGACTGTCTGCGGCAGGACACGACCTGATTCCCTGTAATGAAAAGAACATCGCATACAGGGCTGCAAAGGCGATCCTTACAGAAGCAGAAAGCAGGGGGCATAAAGTTCCGGGCGTACGCATTAATCTGAAGAAAAGGATACCTGCGGCAGCAGGCCTTGCCGGAGGCAGTACGGATGCGGCAGCTGCCCTTGTGGGAATAAATGAAGTCTGCAGCCTTGGATTTACGACAGAAGAACTGTGTGCCATAGGCAAGACCATCGGTGCTGACGTGCCTTTCTGTATAAAGGGCGGAACTGTTCTGTGCGAAGGCATAGGCGAGAAGATGACGGAACTTAATAGCCTTTCGGCTATCCCTGTTATCATAGCAAAGCCTGATGTGGCTGTATCCACGGCCGAAGGCTATGCAAGGCTGGATAAGGAGCTGGAGGCAGGTACCCTTGAGCATCCAGATACGGACGGACTTGTGGCTGTTATAGAAAATATAGAACAGAGTGAAAATACCGCTGACAGCCTGATCCCTTTTCTTGGAAATGTATTTGCGCCTATGACGGAAGAAAGCCATACGGTTATTGCCGACATAAGGAATGCAATGCTTGAGTCAGGAGCGGCAGGTGCCCTTATGAGCGGAAGCGGCCCTTCAGTTTTTGCCTTATATAAGGATGAGGCTTCTGCGGTGGAGAGTGAAACAGCACTCAGGAAGCGTTTCCCGGATATATTCATATACAGGGGAAAGCTGCGCGGATAAAGGGCTTAACTATTTATAATTGATTTATACATGCATTAAATGATAGAATGTTTAGGTGCTAGAAGTAATTGGTGCTACTTCATATGAGCAGGTAGCGTATTACAGGAGGTTTTTGATGAGTCCCCAGCTTATAGTTACGATAGTTATTCTGGTAGTTACGATTGGTGCGATGGTGGCGCTTTATTTTGCCGGTAAAAAAATGAAGGGCAAGCAGGAAGAGCAGCAGGCCATGATGGAGGCCAATAAGCAGACCGTTTCCATGCTTATAATTGACAAGAAAAAGATGAAACTCAAGGATACCAAGCTGCCGGAGTCCGTGATCAAGCAGGTGCCCTGGATATCCAGAGGTGTAAAAGTGCCTGTTGTGAAGGTAAAGGTTGGTCCTCAGATAATGACCATGTTCTGTGACGAAGAGATTTTTGATCTCATTCCCGTAAAGAAGGAAGTGAAGGCTACCGTCAGCGGAGCTTATATCACGGCGGTTAAGGGTGTTCACGGTACGCAGCTTGCAGAAAAGCAGAAGAAGAAAAAGAATATTTTCAAGCGTGCTGTTGAAATGGCTCAGGAAAAAGCCGGCGCAAAGCCTTCGAAGTAATTCAAGAATATTGCATATTAAAAACCGGTCGGAAGACCGGTTTTTTAGTATCAACAGATTTAACAGGCTTATGAGAAAAATGCTCCTGCCGTATCCTTGGACCTTATATCCATTTCCATATGGCATTCCGCATAGAAAGCATAGTTAAGGTCGAGGTTGTAGAAAATATCTACCTTCATCGTGTCATCATCCGGCTGGGTGATGATGATGTCAGTGGTGTCTATTCCCACCATAAGTGTGCCCATGA
The DNA here is from genome assembly GCA_017635395.1 of Lachnospiraceae bacterium. GTDB lineage: Bacteria > Bacillota > Clostridia > Lachnospirales > Lachnospiraceae > NK4A136. Next base: position 1,266 of record JAGBLN010000007.1, on the reverse strand, counting down.
TGGTCTTGTAGCTGCACTGGTTCTTGCAGCCTTTCAGGAAGTTCATGCTGACGGAAAGGGAGCCCTTGCGGGTGATCTCAATCCTGTCATCGAAAATCTTCATGATGGTGTGGCAGGTTTTGTCCCCCACCTCATCGGGTTCGTCATATATCAGGTACTTAACGCCCTTTTTTATATAGTACTTTCCGGGTACTATCAGTTCTGCATTGCCCTGCTCGTTGTCAGGACCCTGGTACTGCAGTCCCTTTAATGATATCAAAACGTCTCTGGTCATTGTTTCCCTTTCAGATATTCCATAATCTTAGTCAGAAAGATTCTCCAGGAAGGAATCCATCTGCCAGGATATATGAGAGCGCGCTGTTGCCGCCGCTTTTTCCTTATCGTGTGCCTTTATGGCTTCGAAAATATCGCTGTGTTCTTTTACCAGACGGGTGTGATCGGAAAAATGCTTTATGGTCTCGTACCTGTAGCGGTTTACCTGGTCCTCCATTTCGCGGTTTATCTCCTGCAGTCTCTTGTTGTGGGATGAAGCAGATATAGAACCGTGGAAAAGAGTATCCTTCTCTATTATTGTATGGATGTTTCCTTCCTTAAGCGCTTTTCTGAACTGCGCGCCTGCATCGTCTATTGCAGCTATGTCTTCCTCGTCTGCCCTTTCGCAGGCAAGCTCTGCAGCCAAGGCATCCAGGATCATCCTGAGCTCGAGTACGTCGCGCATCTGCGTAAGTGTTATGGAAGCTACCTCTACTCCGCGCGTGGCCCTCATGACTACCAGGCCGTCACGCTCCAGTTTCTGGATGGCTTCCCTTACCGGGGTGCGGCTGACGCCAAGCTCGTCTGCCAGGTGTACTTCGTAAAGCCTGGTTCCCGGCGGAAGCTGATTTGCAAGTATCGCATGCCGCAAAGTATTGTATACCACATCGCGCAATGGTGTGGATTCGTCCAGTTCCAGCTTGAGTTTCTCAGCCATACATATCCCCCCTTCTTCATAAGGAACAGCAAAACTTATGCAGTCCCTGTACTGTAAAGCCCCTCGTTCATTAATTATAGCACACTATGAATGGCTCGCCAAAATATGTTTAATGTTGTTTCGTGGTGTATAATACTTAAGTCATTACATTTTTGATAATTATAGTAAGCGAAATTAATAATTTCGCTTACTATAAGCCTCCGGCAGGATGCGCACGGATTTTGTAAGGAAATTTGCCGCTTTCAGCGGCCAAAATCCGGCGCAGCAAACGCCAAAACGAAAAGATTTTTGGCGTT
>JAGBLN010000052.1 GCA_017635395.1 Lachnospiraceae bacterium | reverse complement strand
CTGGGGGTTTCTGTTATCGTCCCTATTATTTCAGCCGTTGTGACTCCTGATGAGATACTTTCAAACGAAATTGTACAGGATGTGATGCTCCGGGCCGGGCTGGAACCTGCCGACAACCTGTCCTTTGTAAAGATCGTGCTTATAGTGGCAATGGCTATTTACCTTATCAAGAATCTTTACCTGCTTTTCCTTTACTATGTGCAGTCAAAATATGTCAACAGGCTGGAAAGCCGTACATCATCCAGGCTCCTGGGGGAGTATCTTAACCGCCCCTATGAGTATTACCTGAATGCTGATGTCAATGCCATCTTCCAGACCATAAATAAGGACATACCTCATGTATTCCTGCTTCTGCAGGAAGTAATGCTCCTGCTTACTGAAGTGGCTGTGTCCATATGCCTGTGTGTGCTTTTGTTGATCGTTGACCCTGCAATGACCCTGTTCTTTGCAGGACTAATGTTTGCCATGGTACTGGTGATAGTGCTGGTAATAAAGCCGCTTCTTGGCAGGCTGGGGCAGGAAAGGGTGCAGCAACAGGTCGCTACCATGAAGTGGATGCAGCAGGCTGTATTCGGCATAAAGGATGTGAAGGTTGCTGCAAAGGAAGGGCATTTCTTAAGTGCTTTTTCCGGAGCATATGACAAACTGGCAAATGCCAATAGAAAATACACTGTATATAATAACTCCCCCAGGCTGGCCATCGAGCTGGTATGCATGGTGGGAGCCCTCGCATATATGTACATCTGTGTTGTAAGCGGAAAGGACATGATGGCGATGTTTCCACAGCTGTCGGCTTTTGCTTTTGCGGCTGTCAGGCTTATGCCGGGTGTTAACCGTATATCCACCCACCTTTCTACTATCGCTTACTATGAGACATCCCTTAATTATGTTTGTGACAACCTGAACATAACAGAGCTTAAGGATACCGAGATAGTCGAGAGCAAAAACAGGATAAGTTCCGAAAATAAGATTTCTCTTGAACATATTACATACAGATATCCCAATACGGAAAAGGCCATATTTGATGACGCAGATATGGAGATCCCTGTGGGAAAGAGCGTGGGTGTCATAGGTCCCAGCGGTGCCGGCAAGACCACTATAATTGACATACTTTTAGGCTTGCTTAAGCCGGAAAAAGGACAGGTACTTTCTGATTCAGTTGACATAGAGGATGACATGCCCGGCTGGCTTCATAATACTGGGTACATAGCTCAGAATATCTACATGCTTGATACTACCATCCGCGCCAATGTGGCCTTTGGAGTAAAGGATGGTGATGTGGATGAGGCCCGCATATGGGAAGTCCTTAAGGAAGCGCAGATGGATACCTTTGTTAAATCCCTTCCTGATGGCCTTGATACCGTTATAGGTGACAGAGGTGTACGTATATCCGGCGGCCAGAGGCAGCGCCTGGGCATTGCCAGGGCGCTTTACCATGATCCGGAGCTGCTTGTATTCGATGAGGCTACCAGCGCCTTAGATAACGATACGGAATCGGCAATCATGGATGCCATCAATTCCCTGAAGGGGCGCAAGACCCTCGTGATCATAGCCCATAGGCTTAAGACTGTAGAAAACTGCGACATACTGTACAAAGTAGAGAACGGCAAGATAAATATAACGGAGCTTCAAAATGCCTGAAGAAAAAAAAGTTAAAAATAAATCCGTAGCTAAAACCAGAAAGCGCAGGATAGCTTTCATACTGCCCCATTTCTATCCTTATGTTGGCGGGGCCGAAAAGCTGTTTTATGAAATGGCTGTCCAGATGGTAAAGGCCGGTTACGAGGTCAGGGTAGTAGCGGAGAAGGTTGATGAGGAGCATAACGGGAAGTATAAACTGGACGGCATGACAGTGTGGTATTGCCCTTGGAAGTCCATGTTCGGCCATCCTTTTCCCAGGAAGAAGGATATCGAGAGACACATAAAGTGGTGTGACATCGTGCACACATCCACTTTCACCACATCCCCTGTTGTAAGCGCACTGGCTAAGAAGTACCATAAGCCCTCAGTGCTTACTGTCCATGAGATCAGGGGCGATAAATGGTTCTGGTCGGATGCCTGGTATAAGGCCTGCATCTACTGGATAGTGGAGCAGTTTAGCTGCAGGCAGAAATTTGATGTTTACCATGTGGTATCGGACGCTACCAAGCGCGATTTCATAAAATTTATCGGCAATGGAAATATTAGGCGCGTATATAATGCCACCGACGATGAATGGCGTGATATCACATCGGATGATAAGGCCTTTTCCCTGCGTAAGTACTTCAAGGTAAAGAAGGACTTCATCTTCCTTTATTACGGCAGGCCGGGACGTACCAAGGGCATATTTGTCTATGCTGATGCCCTTAAGCTTTTAAAAGAACGCGGCATTGATACCTCCGGTGTTAAGTTCTGTTTCATACTTGGAAAGGAGCCGGCAGCTCCCAGGCGTGAATTCATAAGCTTCATAAAAAAGAACGGCCTTAAGGACATAGTGCGCATAAAGGAATCTGTAGGCCGCGATGAGCTTGGGATGTGCATAAAGCAGGCCGACTGCGTGGTGGTACCTTCCCTTACCGAAGGCTTCGGCTTCAGCGCCGCAGAGGCCTGCATGACAGGAACGCCACTTATATGTAGCGATGCCGGAGCATTACCTGAAGTCGTAAGTGGCAAGTGCCTTATATTTAAGAATCGCGATGCCGAAGACCTTGCGGACAAGATTGAGAATGTGATTCGTGATGGTGAAAGAGCCTTTGATGTGATTCCTGAGAAAGTATTTACCCACGAAGCTATGTATGAAGGATTGAATGAAATTTATGATGATTTGTTGAGAGTTAGGTGAAAAATGTTATTAGTAATCTTTCTTCTGGGGCTCTTAGGAACCTGGTTCCTCACAGCCCTGGCATTCAGAAAAAGTGATGTCCTGCGTGTAGTGGCAGTGGGTACCGGTCTTTATCTTGCCGGTTACGCTGTTCTGTCGGGAATGCTCATATGGTGGAATGCGTTTTCAATCAAGCGTGGAGCCGCCTGCGTCCTGGCGGTTGCTGTCCTGCTTGATATTGTGCTGCTTTTGGCCTGGACAGGCGGTTTTCCCAAGGTCAGCTTTAAGTGGAAAGAATATATCCCACTTGCAATAATACTTGCTATTGCCACATTGATATCCTGTGGAAACCGTGCAGGGCTTTATAACATGACCCAGGACGAAGGCGGCTACGTGGTTAGGGCTTTTGCCTATATGGGCGGATATAATGCCAACAGGATCACATTCTATGAAATGAATAATGTCCTGAACGAGTGGGAAAGGAATTTCTATTTCGAGAAGCTCGGCGAACTGACCGCCTATTATAACTGGGATATAACGGATGAAACCAGCGGCCAGCTGGTAGCATCTGGGGTGACCCACGGAATAAACACCTTTCCGGCTATGATGGCCCTCTGGGGCGGTATGTTCGGGATAAAGGAAGTGACCGGCATACTTACGGTATGTTACCTTCTGTTCCTTTGCTGCGTGTGGCTCATATGTGAAAACTATAAGTTTAAGCCCTGGGTAAAGATTACGCTTACCACCGTCATGATGTTTAGCCCAATAGTGCTGTGGTGCTCGCAGAATTCTCTGAGCGAGATAGTGCTTGCGATGTTCATGGCCCTGTTTTTTGCCCTGGTCACAGAGAATGCAAGGAAGCGCGTGACTTTTATATCTGCGATTCCTATCATGGGAGCATGTTTCCTGCATGTGCAGATGGCAATGCTCATGCCTGCTGTCATAGTTATTTATATCATAAACTATGTACGCACATCCCATAAGGGATACCTGAATGCCCTGACAATGGTGATGATATCCTTTGGTCTTGGCTTTTCAATGATGCATAGCGTGGCATATGACTATGTAGAAAAGAATTTCGGCCATCTGTTTTATAAGACTGGCTACCTGTTTTACATGGGTAATTTCAGGCTGATAATATGGCTTATCGTTATTACCTGCATCATTATGACTGCAGCGCTCCGGGTACTTGCAGCGAAGGGAATCATAGTAAAGGCCATACACGCGGCAAGGCATGAGGAAAGACTCGGGAAGGTTATGAAGCTTCTGATATCCCTGGCGGTGGCTCTTTTGCTCGTGTATTTTGTATATTACGGAATAGCCCGTGTGTACAATTATGAGCTTAAGATAAGCAGGATGTCCTTCATGGGCCTGCTGCAGATGACCGGGTTTGTGGTTTTCCCGTTGAGCCTTGTTGCTGTTATAAAAAAGGGGAATGAATGGTTTACTAACAGGCTCTATGCTACGTCTGTGGTGGCACTTTTGTCTGTAATGATACTATATTGTATAATAGTCATACCGCAGATATACTTTTACTACTATTTTGCCAGATATATTGCGGTATTTATCTTTATGGCAGTCATACCGGCGGGATATATCCTGAATAGGCTTAATGCAAAGATCCTTGCACCGGTTATAGGCTTTGGGACGCTGGTGATGATATGGCAGAGCAGGCTTTTGTATAAGGATCAGGACCTGACCTACTGCCAGTACGATATGATACAGAAAGTGGTGTCATGCATATCTTCAAAGGATGTGGTGCTTCTTAATGAAGAAGGATACCAGTGCCATTCCGTGTTTCTGCTTCCGGTAAAGATGCTCAGCGGAGCTGATGTGTACTTTGTTGACAGGGACAATCTGGAGATACAGATGCAGATATATGATCAGCTTTATGATGATGTATTCCTGCTGACATATGACGTTGGGCAGTATGCGGAAGATAAGTCATGGAACCTTGTTTACCGTGACATGATGCACAGCTCAATGTATGAAACATTTTATGAGTATTCCACACCGTATCCGCTGAAGGCTGAAGTATTTGATTCGCCCGTGGCACTGTACGTGAAGTCGAAATAAAAGTATGTAGCCAGAAGTGCTTATGCTGGAGGCATAAAACTATGAAACTAATAATTCAGATTCCCTGCTATAACGAAGCAGACACATTAGAAATAGCATTGAATGACCTGCCGAAGCATATTGACGGCATAGATCAGATTGAGTACCTGATCATTAATGACGGAAGTACCGATGATACTGTCAAGGTTGCGGCTGAATGGGGTGTTCATCATATCGTGAGCTTTACCAGGAACAAGGGCCTGGCTAAGGGCTTTATGGCCGGAATAGAAGCGTCCCTGTCCTATGGTGCTGATATCATAGTCAATACGGATGCAGATAACCAGTACTGTGGCGCTGATATAGAAAAGCTTATTGCTCCCATACTTGAGGGAAAGGCGGATGTTGTTATAGGCGAGCGTCCTATAGACGAGACGCCGCATTTCTCATGGGTAAAGAAAAAACTTCAGCATTTTGGAAGCTGGGTGGTAAGGAAGGCTTCCAAGACGGACATACCTGATGCGCCTTCAGGATTCAGGGCTTTTTCCCGTGAGGCGGCCATGCATATCAATGTGGTAAATGAATATACTTACACTCTTGAAACCATAGTGCAGGCCGGAAGGAACAAGATGGCTATTACATCTGTTCCGGTAAGGACTAATCCGGAGCTTAGAAAATCAAGGCTCTTCAACAGCATGTGGGGTTATATCAAGAAGTCCATGCTGACTATTCTGAGGGCCCTGCTTATGTATAGGCCGTTGATGGTGCTGACTATACTTGGTGCCATGCCATTTGCTGTAGGTTTTGGCATAGGCGTAAAGTTCCTGATACTCTTTTTCCAGCATCAGGCCGGAGGACATGTGCAGTCGCTTATCCTTGCATGTACGCTTATGATCATAGGTTTCATGACCTTCATAATCGGTATGCTGGCGGATATAATTTCAGCTAACAGAAAGATCCTGGAGGATGTCCAGTACAATGTGAGGAAACTCACATACGATGAGAGTTCTGCAAAAGTTTGGCAGGAGGCTGCAAGCGCCCAGGCCGAGAGCATGCTTGATGAGGTGGCCAAGAACGGCAGCGTCGGTGAATCGTCATAATGGATAAGCAGAATGCACCTTTAGTCAGCATATGGATACTGATGTATAATAATGCGTCTGAGCTGGAGGAAACTGTGGATTCAGTTATATCCCAGGACTATCCTAATGCTGAGGTTATATTTAGTGATGACGGTTCAAAAGTAACTGACCCTGACAAGGTGGATACAATGGCTGAAAAGGTCAGGAACCGTGGGTATGCCACAAAGATATTTTTCAACAAGGAAAATGTCGGGACAGTGGCCCATATCAATTCAGTTATAGACCGGTCAGACGGTAAGTATTTTGTAAGCTGCTGTCCTGGAGAGCGGTTTCATAAGACTAGTACGGTGTCATCCATTGTGAAAGCAATGGAGAAAAAGAAGTCGTTAATTATGACCAGCAGGCGCCTTGATGTCTATCCTGACAGGGTGAAAAAAAGGCCGTCGCCACTGTTAGGGATAGCGCTCAGCCTATGTCCCAGGGCGCTGGCTGGATATATGGTCAGGAAAAGGAATCTTATTAGTGGGTGCTGTACCTTTGAAAACAGGGAGCTGTTTGAAAAGTATGGCAAATATGATACATCATACAGGCTGGTAGAAGATTACCCCTATGCTGTGGAGCTTCTGCGGAATGGTGCGAGGATCGATTTTATGAACGATATCACTGTGGAACACTCCATAGGCGGTGTCTCAACAGGAAAGGTGCATCCGGCTGTTATAAAGGATATAGAACACATGAGGGAAGTGCTGCAAAAGGACCCCCATGGACTGCCGAAAGCTACGGTTAAATATCTTAACAGCGTGGCTGGTAAGGATAACTGATAAGTAACGGAGATGGATATGGATCGCATAGCGGTGCTGATTCCTTGCTATAACGAGGAAAAGACAATTGAAAAAGTAGTGACCGATGCCAAGCGGGTGCTCCCAGAGGCAGCGGTCTATGTATATGACAATAATTCCACTGACAAAACGGCAGAAATCGCTTTGAATGCCGGGGCCATAGTCAGGAAGGAACCCAGGCAAGGCAAGGGCTTTGTGTTAAGAAGGATGTTCCGTGAGATAGATGCCCAGTGCTATATCTGTGTGGACGGAGACGATACCTATTCTATGGAATCAGCCAGGGAGATGGCTGATAAGGTGCTTGAGCACAATGTGGACATGGTAGTGGGTGACCGTTTGTCTTCCACCTATTTCAAGGAGAATAAGCGCCCTTTCCATAATTTCGGTAATTCCATGGTCAGGTCTACGATCAACAGATTTTTCCACTGTGATGTAAAGGATATCATGACAGGATTTCGCGCCATGTCCTATGAATTCGTCAAGAGCTATCCGGTCTTATCCAGAGGATTTGAAATAGAGACAGAGATGACCATACATGCTGTATTTAACGAGATGGTAATTGAAAATGTGGTTGTAGATTACCGTGACAGGCCGGAAGGCAGTGAAAGCAAGCTGAACACCTACTCCGACGGCGCAAAGGTCCTTGGAACCATAGTAAGCCTTTACAAGAACTATAAGCCCCTGAAATTTTTCACAAGCCTTGCTGTTGTAATGCTGATAGTGTCGGCAGTGATGTTCCTCTGGGTATTCGCCAAATTCCTGAATACCCACCTGGTTGAAAATATGCCCACCCTGATAGTCAGCGGCTTCATTGCCCTTGCGGCGATCCAGTCCTTCTTCTCCGGTCTGATCCTGTCAGACATGGTCACTAAGAACAGACGGAACTTTGAGATTGAACTGAATCATATACATGATCGGAAAAAAGATCTGCTTGATAGAGAAGAGTAGAGATTATGCAAAGTGTGAGTTCTGTGACTGCTGTATGTTGAGCAAATCGGTAGTACATGTTTTCCCACACCGTGTAGACTTGTCTGACGGTGTTTAAGTGAGCCTTAGCAGTTTTCGGAAATGCATAGACTTACCAGGAACGGACCGCCAAGGATGGCGGGCCGAGTGAACAACGCTACATGGATGTAGCGTGTGAACGGTTCCGGACGGATTGCACTGATGATGGCATTTCCGTAAGAACTGCTTGGCGAACGGCACCACCGTCAGGCAAGCTACCGGTGCTGAGAATAAAAACAAGAGGATTTTCAAATGAAGAGCATCTCAGACATACTGACAAAAATACATTATGTGATGACATCAAAGCAGAAGCTCCAATACATCTTTGTAATGCTGGTAGCCTTGGTCGGCTCATTTTGTGAGCTGATAAGTGTCTCAGCGGTCCTGCCCTTCATCCAGTCAGTTATGATGCCGGATGATCTGGTAAATACATGGTATTATCAGATCGTAGCCCGTTATATCTATTTCGATAGCCAGACCAAAACCGTTACTGTTTTTGGTGTGCTGATAATCATCGTTTTCATCGTAAAGAACCTGTATCTCATGTTTTCATCCTATGTGCAGTCCTGGTACTCCACCACTGTGCAGCGGGACCTTTCCATAAAGATGGAAAAGGCATATATGAACAGCTCATATCTTTTTCACCTGGGCGTTAACTCATCCCTTCTGATAAGGAGCATCCGTCAGGACGTGGACGGTGTTTTTGCACTGTTTCTCCATCTTTTCCGCATATTCGCAGAATCCTTTACAGTGCTGGCGATAACCATCTACCTGGTAACCTTGGATCCTGTGCTTGCATTTTCCCTGGCAGCCATACTGGGCTCCTGCATGCTTCTGATCTTCTTCGGACTGAAAGGCCTGATAAAGAAATTCGGAAGGATCGGTGCAGAGTATGACACAAAGATGTACCAGTACCTTAACCAGGCCTTCAATGGCATAAAAGAGATAATGGTAATGAACAGACAGGAGTACTTTTCACAAAGTTTTGAAGAAGCCTGCACCATAAGCTCAAGAACCATGAGGCGTAACGGTTTCCTGAACAGCATCCCTTCGTATATTTACGAGATAGCCTGTGTAGGTGGACTCATAGGCATAGTAGTACTCAGGATCAACAGCTCAGAGGATGTTTCGGAGATGCTGACAAAGGTTGCAATCGTTGCTGTTGCGGCTTTCAGGCTTTTCCCTGCTGTGGGCCGTCTTACTAATGCCATGAACTCCGTTCTTTACAATAAGCCAAGGCTTGATTCCACTTACGATATGCTGAAGCTCCTTGAAGAAACTGAGATGTACAGGGTAAAGCATATCGATGAGTCAAACTTTGTTCCCCTGGAATTCGAAAAAGAGCTTGTAGTAGATAACATCAATATGAAATATCCTGCCGGGGATGAAAATGTCCTTGAGCATTTGTCCATGACCATAAAGAAGGGAAGTTCGGTTGCGTTCATCGGTCCGTCCGGTGCGGGAAAGACAACTCTTGCGGATGTAATACTTGGTCTGTTAAAGCCCCAGGAAGGACATGTTATGTCCGATGGAACTGACATATATGAAAACCTTCCAAAGTGGGCAAGGATAATCGGCTATGTTCCCCAGACGGTGTATCTTACTGATGACACCATAAGGAATAATGTGGCATTCGGCATATATGAGGACCAGATTGATGAGGCGGAAGTATGGCGTGCGCTTGAAGAGGCACAGTTAGCAGATTTCGTAAAGCACCTGCATGACGGACTGGATACAATGGTAGGTGAGAGAGGCGTAAGGCTTTCCGGAGGTCAGCGCCAGAGGATAGCCATAGCCAGAGCGCTTTACCAGAATCCTTCCATACTCGTGCTGGATGAAGCTACCAGTGCTCTAGATACGGAGACTGAGACCGCCGTTATGGAAGCAATCGATTCCCTGCACGGGGTTAAGACCATGATAATCGTTGCCCATAGACTGACTACCATCAGGAACTGTGATGAGATATTCGAGATAAAGGACGGACATGCTGTTAAGCGGGATAAGGAAGAAGTGATCCGTTCCGCTTATGAAGAGATAGAGAATGCGGTTGCGGAGGACGGTAACTGATGGTAAGGGTTCTTCTGCTTACCCATTATGACAATATGTATGGGGCAAATAAGGCGCTTCTTAAGCTGGTGCTGAAGATGCATGAAAGCGGAAGATATGAGCCTGCAGTGGTAATACCGGCCGAAGGCAGCTTTACGGATATTCTTGATAAAGAGGGAATATCTTATTTTGTGTGTCCAATAACGCAGTGGCAGGCTGTATATGCTGAAGCCATAAGCTTTGAGTTAAAAAAGAATAAGAGAAAAAAAGCCATATCAAGTGAACTTGAAATTCTGTACGAGCATTTTAAGGATAATGCCCCTGACATCATACATTCGAATTCCAGTGTGATAGGGACAGGAGCAATGCTTGCAAGGCGTCTTGGATGTAAGCATATATGGCATGTAAGGGAATTTACCAGGGAACACTATGGAATGAGATATTTCTATCCCGAAAACATGGTGAAGGAATACTACGAAGAAGCAGACAGGGTAATCGCAATATCTGATGCTGTCAGCAAGTCAGTGGAAAAGAATTATCCCAAAGCTTGCACGAAAGTTGTGTATGACGGGATAGAGATAGACGCCTTGGATTATGGTGATGACAAAAGCGGTTCATTTTCGGAAGACCGTGTAACAGAGTTTCTTTATACCGGGTATATTTTTCCTGCCAAGCATCAGCTTGACCTGCTGAAGGCTGCCACTGTATTAATTGAAAGTGGATGTTCTACATTCCATATAACACTTGCAGGCAATGGCGATGAACGGTACTGCAGGACTTTGGAGAATTATATAAAGAAAAACAAGCTGGAAAGTTATGTGACAATGACAGGCTTTACTGATAATGTCCCTGAGCTGATAAAGAAGAGCAATGTGGGAGTTATTGCTTCAGAATATGAAGGCTTTGGCCTGGTGACGGCAGAATATATGCTTGGCGGACTGCCTGTGTTGGGAAGAAGGTCCGGCGCGACACCGGAGATAATCCTTGACGGTGTCACCGGTTTTTTGTTTGATGATGTAAAGGGTCTGGCAGAGCTTATGCGGAGATTCATTGATGATCCCAGTCTTGGTTGGGGCATGGGTGAAAAGGGCAGGGAGCGGGTAAAGGAATGCTTTACTGCTGAAAAGAATGCCGACGGCGTAATGGCTGTTTATGACGAAGTAATGAAATAGACGGATGAGTAAGAGTCTCGAGATAAGAAAAAGAATATCGGCTGTCCTTTTCTGGATAGGAATGGTATGCGAGCTGATCGTTACCCCTTCTGGCTATGCTTTCGGATGGTATCATGAGAAAGTATACATAGTTGTTGGTATGGTCTGTCTTGCATTGTCCATACTCTGTGTTCCTGAATTCAAGAAGAACTGGAAGCTTTATGTTCTGTGCGGGGGATATGGCCTGATATGCTACTATTTCCAGCATTCAGCATTGATACTTAGGATAGCCCTTGCTTTGCTTGCGGGCAGGCATCAGAAAAGGGAACAGGTGGTAAGGTTCTTCTTTTATGGTACTTTGCTGATAGTAGTTTATGCTGCTGTACTTTCCCTGCTTGGGCTCCATAATACCGTGTCAATGACGGACCACTTTAGGAGCGTGGAAGAGACCAGGCTGTGTCTGGGTTTCTATCATCCAAACAGTCTTTCATTTTTTGTATACCGTGTTTTTATACTGGGATGCTTTCTGCTGGACAGGGATTTTAAATGGAAGACGGTATGTTTTTGGATGCTGACTGTATTCTGTGGAGTATTTATTATTATGTCTGCTTCTAAAATGGGGATAGCTGCCCTTCTGATGACGTTGTTTATGTATGCGGTAAAAAGATTCTTTCCGGATAAAATCTCGGGAATGGTATTATTCATTATTAGTATAGCCACAGCAGCAGTACAGATGATTGTTGTCATTGTATTCATGCTGGTACCAATTCCGCAGCCAAACTTTGGCGAACAAAAGAATCTATGGGATTTGTTGGATAATTTGACTACTGGCAGACTGTGGGGGGCCGCTAGTGTTTTACAGCAGAACAGGCTTAATCTGTTTGGAATTAAGATTGTTGAGACTCTGACGGAGATGGGTTTTGCAAATGCCAGTATACAACAGGGATTTGTATTCTTTATTTTGTATTCGGCGTTGTTTATCATCCTTTGCATAAAGGCATATAAATATAGGGATAAGTCTGCACAGATAGTTTTCTCGGGAAGTGCAGCATATTCCATGGGTGAGAGTTATCTGGCGTATTTCAATAAGAACCCTTTGTGGCTGATGCTTATAGGTTACGAGAATCTTATTGAAGAAAAAAACGGAGAAAAGATTGAGGGAAATAAAAAAGATGAAGAAGATAAAGATTGATTTCATAGACTTCTGGTCTGATCTTGATAAGACCGACAACCTGTTTTATAACACCCTCTGCAGGTATTATGATGTGGAGCTGAGCGATACGCCGGACTACGTTTTCTGCAGCTGTTTTTCTGATAAGCATTTTAATTATCAGGACTGTGTGAAGATTTATTTCACCGGGGAAAACATTATCCCGGATTTCAATCTCTACGACTATGCCATGGGATTTCATTATATTGATTTTGAGGACCGTTATTTAAGGCTTCCTCTGTATGCCCTTTATTCAAAGGACAAGGTAATAGGGCCGGCGCTTAAGAAACATACCTATAGCGATGAGTATTATCTTGCCAAAAAGAAATTCTGCAACCGTGTTGTATCCAACCCCTATGCCATGGGGGAGCGGGATGATATGTACCTGAAGCTTTCTGAATACAAGCAGGTTGATTCCGGCGGAAGATACAGGAATAATGTGGGCGGTCCCGTTGATGATAAGATTGCTTTTGAGAAGGACTACAGGTTTACCCTTGCTTTTGAAAATTCCGGCATGAGCGGATATACCACGGAAAAGATACTGGAGGCATTTGCGGGAGATACCATTCCTATCTATTGGGGAAACCCCAGAATAAAGGAAGAGTTTAATCCAGAGTCCTTTATAGACGCTTCGTCCTTTGGAAGTGTAGAAGCAGCCATTGAGGAAGTAAAGAGGATAGATGCTGATGACGAGCTTTTCCTTAAGATGGTGAAGGCTCCGATCCTTACTGATGATACAAGCGCTAAGAAGATATTGAGCGATGATTTTGCGGATGCATTTCTGCGGAACATATTTGATCAGGACATCAAGGATGCAAAGCGCAGGAATATGGTCTACATCGGCAGGGACTATCAGAAAAAGCTTAAGGATGCCAAGAAGGTTCAGCGTGCCCTTGATGTGGTTAAGAAGCCTATGCATATGATGAACAAGGTTAAGGCTCAGATGAAGACTAAGGAAAAACTGGTGTAGGTGTAAATGACAGGGATTAAAGCTGTGGATAAAATACAGAACAAGAATCATTATCTCCGTATGATGGTCATTACGGCTGTTTTTTTCTTTGCAATGCATCTTACCTTTGTGGGCTTTACCAATGACGATTCATATTTTGTACAGTTAAGACAGGACTGGCCTTCTCTGACGGAACTGCTGCTCTTTAGGTATAAGACGGATTCATCCAGGGTACTGTCGGAGGCAATACTGTTTACGCTGATCAGGATGCCGTTTATCATGTGGCAGATACTTGATACCCTTATCTGCATTCTTATTGCACACAGTGCTTCTGTTATTCTTGTAAATGATAAGTATGACAAAAAGAATTATCTGATATTCGGGCTCTTTGCCTGCTATCCCTATATGCATATGGGTTCTGCAGGCTGGATATGCACATCGCTAAATTACATTTGGCCCCTTGCAGCCTTCCTTTATGCGTTAAGCTGCAGCATGCGAAGGTATCGTGGCGAGAAAGTGAGCGGAGGTGCTATCAGGTGCGGGCTTATAGCCCTTGTGTTTGCGGCTAATTGTGAACAGTCTGCTACAGTGGTCATCATGTCCTTTGCCCTTGTTCTGTGGTTCATGATAAAGGAGAAGAAAAGCAAATGGTTTGAGATAACTGCCCTTTGCATCGGGGTCTTCGGACTCATATTTGCGCTGTCTGCACCGGGCAATGAAGAACGTACTGCAATGGAAGCGGCAAACTGGATGCCGGAATTCTTCGACCTCTCCATTTTTGAAAAGGCAAGACTGTGCAGCGTGTTTGTATTTGAGCATTTCGTGGCCATCCCTGATGTCATATTCTTCCTGTTTTCCCTGCTGCTTTTATTTGCGGAGGTAAAAAAGGAAAACAAGCTGTGGGTAAGGATAGTGTCATTTGTTCCGCTTGTTGTTGATGTTATTTTCACGTCAGTATATTTTGTAATTGATTTCATCATCGGTCATAAGAGGAATTATGATTTCTCATTTCCGTCTGTATATATGACGGATGCAAAGACAGCATTTGTCCAGCTGTCTGAAGTGGCAGGACTAGCGGTATATATAGCCGCTGCTGTTATCGTGCTCTGGAATGTGGGGGCTGACTTTAATGAAAAACTTATAAGTATATGGTGCGTGGGAGTTGGCTTTGCCGTAAGGATGGCGCTCATGCTTTCCCCTACGATGTTTGCTTCCTGGCACCGTGTCCTTATCTTTATGTATTTTGCTTTTCTGGCTGACAGTTATTTGCTCTATAAAAAGCTGGATAAGAAATGGCAGAAATACTTGGCATATGCAGTTATTGTGGTGGGTATCATTGCAAACCTGATACTGACGGTGGGCCTGCAGATAAGAAAGGCCGGAATGTGAAATGACTTTTACGACTCTTACATTTGCATATTTCTTTATTGCCGTTTTCCTGCTGTACTATATAGTGCCGAAAAAATGGCAGTGGATTGTTACGCTCTTAGCATCTCTGGTTTTTTATTTTGAAGCAGGTATACCGGGATTCATTATGATGATCCTAAGTGTTATGGTCAGCTGGGGCTCTGCGCTTTTTATCGAAAAGGCAAGGAGTAAGGCATCCCTTATTTTTGCTGTGTCTGTACTGATATTCATTGTTGTTCTTGTGCTTATGCGTACACCATTCGGTTCCCTTGTGATGCCGCTGGGGCTTTCGTTTTACACCCTGCAGTGCATAGGCTATGTGACGGAAGTTTACCGCGGTTCTACTGATGCCCAGAAGAACCCCCTGCGGGTGCTTCTGTATGTATCTTTTTTTCCTCATATCCTTCAGGGGCCTTTCGAAGATTACAATGAGCTCAAGTCAAGGCTTGAGGAGGGACACGATTTTGATTATGCGAATGTCTGTAACGGTGCCGGAAGGTTTGCGCTTGGACTCTTGAAAAAACTTGTGCTGGCAGACCGCATAGGCTATGTCGTGGATCCTGTTTTCGATGATGCTTCGGGGTATTACGGTTTTACAATTGTCTTCGTAATGGCTCTTTATACGATACAGCTTTATGCTGATTTTTCCGGATACATGGATATGGCCGTTGGCATGTCGAAAATGCTGGGAATAGAGATAAGGGAAAACTTTAATGTCCCCTATGCATCAAAGTCCATGGCAGAGTTCTGGCGCAGGTGGCATATGTCGCTTGGCCTGTGGTTTAAGGTCTATGTTTTTTATCCGATGTTAAGGACTAAGCTCTGTTCAGGGGTAAGTTCTCATTTCAAAAAGAAGAAGAATAAGTACCTGATGAAGACCCTTCCTACGGCTATAGCCCTGACGGTGAACTGGACTCTGATAGGATTATGGCATGGTTTTGATGCCAATTACTTATGCTATGACTGGTTCTGCGGAGCCGTGATAATTTTTTCAGAATTCCTGCGTCCCGTGTATGCGTCAGTAAATGACAAGTCGCCGAAGCTTTTTAAGTCTAAGTTTATGGATGCCCTCAGGGTGGTGCGCACCTTCGTTATAGTTATGTTTAGTTTTATGATGTTCAGGCCGGCTGAGCTCTCCACATCGTTCCTTATGATGAAAGAGATATTCATTAAGGCAGATATTAGTGGATGTGCTAATTTCATATATCATAATATCTATGACTTGTTCTTGATCCTGGTACCCTTTGTGATACTCCTGGTTGTTGATATATTCAAGTACAGGGAAAAGGATGTCCTGACGATGATCCATTCCCTGAATCCTGTATTCAGGTGGGCCATATACATAGCTGTGGCAGTGCTGATATATGTGTGCAAGGGAGACCGCAGCGCGGCAGGCTTCGCATATTACATTTTCTGAGGTAATGATCATGAGCACTTTTATCGAGCTGAAAAAAAATCTGAAAAAAGACATGAGCGGATTGCCGGAGATAAAGCTGGCTATAACCGGGGACTGTGCCACCCAGCATCTTGCGGCGGCTGTGGCAGGAGCGGCATATGAGCATGGCCTTCATATGTTCGTATTTGATGCGGATTATGATGAGATAAGGGCACAGATAACCGATCCTTCATCTGAACTTTATGAAAGCAGGCCTGAAGCTGTGCTCATAGACATGTGTACGGAAAGGCTCTATGCGGATTTTTGCAGCCTGTCTATGGAGGACAGGAAGAGCTTTGCAGGTGACAAAGCTGATCAGATAGCCGGATACTGGGAGATGCTTTTAAGCAGTGCAAAATGCAAAGTCCTTCAGTTCAATTTCCCCGAAAGGGATGACCGGGTATTCGGAAATTATGCAAATTCCATAGAGGCTTCATTTATTTTCCAACAGAGAAAACTTAACCTGATGCTGATGGAGGAGGCTTCAAAGCACCCCGGAGTTTACATTATAGACCTTAATTCATTACAGAGCCGTGTGGGTGTGGAAAAGTTCTGCGACAGCAAGCTCTATTTCGCTGCCAGAATGCCTTATTCTACGGAGATCATTCCTGATATTGCAGAAGAGATCATGAAAGTGATCGGGGCAATGCGTGGAAGCATAAAGAAATGCGTAATCCTTGACCTGGACAATACCCTCTGGGGTGGTGTAGTAGGTGATGACGGACTGGAAGGAATACAGGTAGGTGAATTGGGCATAGGAAGGGCATTTCAGGAATTCCAGGTCTGGCTTAAGGAACTGAAGAAGCGCGGCATACTGCTTGCGGTTTGCAGCAAGAATGATGAGGACAAGGCAAAGGAGCCTTTTGAAAAGCATCCCGAGATGGTGCTTCGCTTGGAAGACATAGCATGTTTTGTCGCAAACTGGGAAGACAAGGCCTCTAACATAAAAAATATCCGTGAAACTCTGAATCTTGGAATGGACAGTTTTGTATTTATTGACGACAATCCTTTTGAAAGGAACCTGGTGCGTGAGCTTATACCAGATATTACAGTTCCTGAGCTGCCTGAGGATCCTGCGGAGTACCTGAATTACCTAAAGGGCTTGAATCTCTTTGAAACAGTTGCTTTCAGTGCAGAGGATGCAGGAAGGACAGACCAGTACAGGGCAGAGGCCCAGCGCACCAAGGTCAGGGAAAGTTTCGGAAGCTACGAGGACTATCTGAAGGACCTTCAGATGGAGGCATATGCCGGTCCTTTTGACAAATTCCACTATCCCAGGATCGCGCAGCTTACCCAGCGCTCCAACCAGTTCAATCTTAGGACCGTCCGCTATACCCAGGAGGAGATAGAGGCTCTAGCCAATGACGACTCCTATATCACTCTATATTTCACCCTTAAGGACCGCTTCGGCGACCACGGTCTGGTAAGCGTGGTCATAATGAAGAAGGAAGAGGGCTATGCCTTCGTGGATACATGGCTTATGAGCTGCCGTGTCCTCAAGCGTACCATGGAAGACTATATCGTAAACACCATCGTCTCCACGGCCAAATCCAGTGGCTTCAATGAAATCCGCGCCGAATACCTTCCTACAGCCAAGAACTCTATGGTCAAGGACATCTATAAAGAAAAAGGCTTTACCGAGACCGAACCCGGCAAGTATGTCTGCAAGGTGGAGGAGTATCAGGTAAGGGATACGTATATAGCCGACCTACACCGTTAGATCACGTTACAGCGTCAGATGGGGCTACATTGGGTATTTTCAGTCACTTAAAATAAACTTCCCACTCACAAAAATTTGACAGGACGGCACTCGAACCTGTTGGGAACAGTCACGATGCGGTTTTAGCCGAGGGGAAATCCAGTGCTTACAGCCCGTTGTTACGCGGTGCAGGGCTGCAAGACAACACACGCTTTTCTGTGTTGGCTTGCATGCGACGGGTAACTACGGGGTGTTAGCGGTTAGTTTCCCGAAGCGTTGCATCGGTTCCCAAACAGGTGAGAGTGACCGTCCTGCTTAAAGAAACTGAATGTGGGAAGTTTAATAATCTGTTTTACACCATATGGCCATCCAAATAATGCATAATAGCCAATAACGTTAATATATGCTATAATATTTCAGTTATGGAAACTATACGCAGATAGTACGGAGGGACGGCATGAGCAGAGAAGAAATCCTTGGTAAGGTGAATGATGTTTTTCATGATGTTTTTGATGATGACAGCATAGTAGTAGTGGAGTCTACCACTGCTGACGATGTAGAGGACTGGGATTCCCTTATGCATATCACTCTCATATCAGAGATCGAGTCCGCCTTCGGTATGAAGTTTCAGATGAAGGATGTAGTTGGAATGAAGAATGTCGGCGAAATGCTCGATATCATCGAAAAGGCGGTATCCTGAATATGAACCATTATACTATTTCAGAGCTTACCATTGGCATGACGGAGTCCTTCACCGTAGAGGTTACGGAGGCGATGCAGGATAAATTCACTGAGATCAGTGAAGATATAAATCCCATGCATATAGATGAGGACTATGCAAAGAAGCATGGCTGTAAAGGAAGGCTTGTTTACGGGATGCTTACTTCGTCATTTTACTCAAGGCTTGCAGGCGTGTACCTTCCGGGTGAGCACTGCATCCTGCATGAGGTGAAGTCGAGGTTCCATAATCCGGTGTATATCGGCGATGTGCTGACGGTAATGGGAACCGTCGAAGAGGTGCATGAAGCGGTAAGGACCATCAGGATAAAAGCCGTGATAGTGAATCAGGACGGACAGAAAGTGTCGCAGGCAATGATAACTGCGGGAGTACAGGAAAGTTGAGCAATACTTATCTAGTGATCGGTGCATCTTCAGATGTGGGGAGCACATACATAAGGCATCTGGCAGGGAAGAAGGAAGAAGGCTTGTGCATTCTTGCCCATTGTTTCGGAAGGCCGGAAAAGTTTGATGCCATAAAGACGGAGTTTCCGGAATTAGATATAAGGGTGTTCAAGGCTGACCTTTCGGATTTGTCTGAGACGGAGAAGCTCATAAAGGATATACGGGATACTGGCAGGGTGCCGGAAAAGTTTTTGTTCCTGCCGGCCCCTGCTTTTTCTTATATGAGGCTGAAAGACCTGGATAATAGCAGGGTGGAAGAGTCTTTCAGGATACAGGCAGAGAGTTTTTTGATGCTTGCATCAGAATTCTTCCCTGATATGAAGAAGACGGAAGGTGCAAGGGCTTTGGTCATGCTTACTAAGTATGTGGCTGATGACCTGCCTCCGAAATTCATGACTGATTATATCGTGGCAAAATATGCCTTGCTTGGCGCCATGAAGGCTGCTGCTGCCGAGTATGGCGGGGGAAAGCTTATGATAAACGGAATCTCCCCGGATATGATGGATACTTCTTTTTTGAAGAATATGGATCCAAGGATAAAGGAGATGGCTGTGTATCAGAAGGGCCGTCTTATGACGCCGGAGGATCTTGTGGAAGTATTCGATGAAATGCTGTCGTCAGGATATGCTGAGAACGGCGAGAATAGATGCGCAACTTTGGGATAAGGGATCATCATGCCTGATTTTAGATTTATATTTCATGAACCGGAGACTGAGGGCAAGGACCTGTCCATGCCGGAGCTGGGAAATCCTGGCGTAGGAGGCACGGCTTACTGCTTTGCCATAATAATTAAGTATCTGTCAGAGGATGCTGGGAATACTGTCAGCGTATATTCCGTGCAGAATGTAAAGCTGCACTGCGATAATGTGATAAAGGCTGAATCTGTCGAAGATGCATTATCAAAAGCGCAGGCTGACGGCGGAAAGACGGTTATACTCCGTAACCATCAGGATGATCAGGTATACGCTATCCTGGGGAATTATGAGCTTAATTATGTCTTCTGGATGCATAACAGGCTGACATATCCGGAAATAAGGCTCTTTTCGGCAGAGAAAAAAGTTAAGCGCGTGATAGCGGTCTGCCGTGAGATGTATGATCTGTATATTGATGATGCAGTGATTGAAAAAATGGATTATATAAATAATCCTTTCATCATGCCGGAGGATCTGGTACAGGATATAAAGAAAAATGACGTCAGCAGGGAAAAGTCCATAGCCTATATGGGCAGCCTTATACCGGACAAAAATTTCCACATGCTGGCTGAAGCCTGGAGCAAAGTCAGGGGAAAGGTGCCTGAAGCAGGTCTTGACGTGATAGGTACCGGCAGGCTTTATGATGAAAATGCAAAGCTCGGGAAGTATGGTCTGGCAGAAGAGTCTTATGAACAGGAGTTCATGAGGTGGCTTACGGATGAAAAGGGAGAGATACTTCCTAATGTTCGTTTTCATGGAATACTTGGCGCAGAGAAATATGACGTGTTCAGGAAGTGCAGCATAGGCGTAATAAATCCTATGGCCACTGAAACTTTCGGATTGGCGGCAGTAGAGATGGAGGCCTGCGGGCTTCCGGTGGTATGCCGCAGGAAGAACGGCCTGTGCGATTCCGTTATGGACGGAAAAACGGGATCATTGTATAAAGACATAAGCGAGTTTCCTGGTAAGCTTGCTGAACTTTTGACGGATGATACAAAGCGTGAAACTTTTTCAAGGAATGCCATGGAATTTGCCCTTAATGGTTTCAGGCCAGGGCTCCTGATTCCTGAATGGAAGAGATTGATCTCCGAGGTGTCTGAAGGAAAGAAGGCAGCCTACAGAAAGCCGGTGGCAAATATGGACAACAACAATAAGCGGATAAGAAGCATCATGCATGGGATACACAGCGTGCCTTTTCTTAAGTGGGTGCCTTCTATCCATGACTTGCAGAAAAAATAAGGTGCGTTACGGCTGATGGACAACCATATGGAAAATCCGCATATAGATGATAATGATATCCGTGTAAGTGTCCTGGTAACGGTTTATAACCTGGAGAAATATGTTGCCCAGACCCTTGAAAGCGTGCTTGAGCAGGAGGCGGATTTTAAGTTTGAGATCCTGGTTGGGGATGACGGTTCCGATGATGGGACGGTGGATATAGTAAAGGATTTTATTTTACGGTATCCCGGTCGGATAGAACTGTATGAGAACCCCAGGGAGAAGGATAAGACGTACAACCGGGTGGAACGATCGGCAGCAAACCGCCTGGGGCTTTTAGCTAAGGCAAAAGGAAAATACTGCTGCTTCCTTGACGGGGATGACTACTACATAGATGAAAAGAAGCTGCAGAGACAGGCTGACATACTGGATGATCCGGCCAATGCCGACTGCGTGCTCTGTGCCCATAACCTTTATCTTTCTTATGAGGACGGCAGGATGGAGCCGTTGTCGTCTGCCAAAAAGGAAAGGAAGATAGGCATTAAAGAGTACTGGACTATGATGTTCATTCAGGCCAATGCCATGATGTTCAGGAATATATATGCGGACAGCATTCCGGGAGAGCGGTTGTCAGCTACATTTGATGATAATAACATCGTGTTCTGGCTTATGCAACACGGAAAGATGTATTACATCCCGGAATTCATGGGGGCATACAGGCAGGTGGAAGGATCTTCCTGGAGTGCCATAGATTTATTAAAGCGCAGCGCATCTAACATGGTGGGCTACAGCGTAGAAAGGGAAGTGGCTCCGGGATTAAGAAAGTTAAGCGACATAAGGCATTACCCGGATTTAAAGTATCTTTCGGACCACAGAAGCGAGCTGAAGCCTGCGGATCTGGAGCCGTTCTATACTACGGCAAAGACCCATGATATGAAGGAAGCACTTGATGCTTATTCAATGAGCGGTGACTGGATAGCATCCAGCTTAAGGCGCGGGTGGTTCGGCTATAATGCCACAAGGATAAAAAGGGCCGCAAAAAAACTGCTGGGACTGTTCTGATTACCGGTTTGTGTTGGTTAGAGGCACTCACCGGTTAAGACATAAAGAAGCGTTGATTCGATTTAGAGGATTTGAATGGAAGACAATAAAGATCTTGTAAGCGTAATAGTACCTGTGTATAAGGTTGAAAAATACTTAGACCGGTGCATAAAGAGCATACGTGAGCAGTCATATACGCAGCTTGAGATAATACTTGTTGATGACGGTTCGCCGGATTCCTGCGGACGCATGTGCGATGAATATGCTGCAAAGGACGACAGGATAAAAGTAATACATAAACAGAACGGCGGACTTTCTGATGCAAGGAATGCAGGAATAGAAGTGGCCACAGGACAGTGGATAGTTTTTGTTGATTCCGATGATTATATATCAACGGATATGATAGGCTACCTTAAAGGCGTTGCAGAAGGGAACTCTGCTGACATTGCTTGGTGCCGTTATAAGGAAACTGCTGCGGATGAAGAAGATGCTGCTTTTGACAGCCGGGGATCCGTGGAAGAGATCTACAGCGGAAGGGATGCGGAGTATCTCTTCTACCACATGGGAATGATGGGCGAGTGCATGGTGGCATGGAATAAGATTTATTTCAAAAGTCTCTTTGAAGGTATGCCCCAGGTAAGGTACCCATACGGAAAGATTTTTGAGGATGGCTATACTACATACAGGCTTATTTACAAGGCTGAAAGGGTGGTAGTAACGGATGCTGTCATGTATGCCTACAGGCAGCGAAGCGACAGCATAATGCAGATGAACGGAAATAAGAATTACCATGCGGCTTTTGAGGCGGGAGAGGGAAAGCTTATCTTCTTTGCAAAATACAAAGAGGAAGAGCTGTACCGCCTGGAACTGAACAGTCTGATGTATACGGTGATCAATTTCTATGAGAAGTCCTCTGATGCAGAAGGCAAAAAGGAAATGAAGGAAGCCTTTGACAGGTTTTATAAGGATTACTTCGTTAAGGGAAAATGGCCTTTAGGAAAAAAGATCAGGATGAAAGCGTTTCATACCGACTACGGCCTGTATTCGGCTATAAGCAAGTTTGAGGGACTGTATAATACTGTTACAGGCAGGAAGTAAGACGTTTAATGAACAAGATTTATAAAAAGAGCAATGTCATAAAAACATACGGGCTGATCCTGATAGAGGTTCTGTCAGGGGTGGCTGCCCTTATGCTGGCTGTCCTGATCCGTTACAGGAATCTGTACTGTGACGGCCACTATGAACTTTATATAAGTTTTGGCGGGCTCTACGTTCTGTTCCTGCTGCTGTACAGCATTTTCACAGACTGGAATCGGGACTTTTTTATCCGGGGCATTTTCAAGGAAACTGTCGCCATAATAAAATGTCTTGCTGTTACAATAGCTATGCCGGCGCTTGTGATGTATACGGTATTTAAGGACCGTCCCATTTCAAGAACCGTACTTTTTTTCTTTATATTGCTGAGTGTACTGATAACCTTTTCCTGTCATCTTATATTCAAGGAGTATATGCTGAAATGCTACAGGAACGGTGCTGACAGTGACAAGCTTATGGTGGTGACTACAAAGGACCGTGCTGCAGAGATAATAAGGAAGCTCATTAATTCCAATGAATGGAATTATGAGGTTAAGAGCCTTATAATTACTGATGCGGATATGGTGGGACGTGAGATTGAAGGTGTTAAGGTGGTTGGTGACTCGGCAAATATGCTTGAAGTGGCCACTAAGGAAGTTGTTGACCGTGTGTTTATCTCACTGCCCAGGGAAGTGCCCATAAATACTATCAGAAATATGATATTCGACTTTGAGAGCATGGGGGTGCTCTGCCACTACGACATTGGGCTTGAGGAACTTAATCTGGAAGGCAAGGAAGCGGATGACATAGCGGGATACCCGGTGCTTTCCTTTTCCTTAAAGAACCTGGATTACAGACGGCTGATGGTGAAGCGTTTCTTTGATATCATCGGGAGCCTTTTCGGAATCCTGATCCTTTTGTTTTTCTTTCCCTTTGTGGCCCTGGCAATAAAGTTTGAGTCCAAAGGGCCTGTGATCTTTAGACAGGAGAGAGTAGGCAGAGGCGGCAGGAAATTCATGATGTATAAGTTCCGATCCATGTATGTGGATGCGGAAGAAAGAAAAAAAGATCTCTATGATAAAAATGAGATGGACGGCCTGATGTTCAAGATGAAGGACGATCCCCGGATAACTAAGGTTGGCCGGTTCCTTAGGAAGACCAGCATAGATGAGCTGCCCCAGTTTTTTAATATCCTGAAAGGGGATATGTCCATGGTGGGAACAAGGCCTCCCACAGTAGATGAGTACGAGAAATACAATGCGCATTACAGAAGGCGTCTGTCTATTACACCGGGACTTACGGGAATGTGGCAGGTCAGCGGACGCAGTGACATAACGGATTTTGATGAAGTAGTAAGGCTTGACCTTGAGTATATAGACCAGTGGTCCCTCCTGCTTGACTGCAAGATAATCTTGCAGACAGTGGGAGTGGTTTTATTCGGAAAGGGTTCAAAGTGATGAGCGAAGAAGTTTATAAGTTAAAAACGGCTGTGATGATGATAGTGTTCAACAGACCGGACACAACAAAGGAAGTTTTTGAAGAGATCAGGAAGGCAAGGCCTTCAAGGTTTTATCTGGTATCGGATGCTCCCCGTAAGGGAAGGCCTGATGACATAGATAAGGTTAAAGAGTGCCGCGAGTATGTGGAGTCCCATATAGACTGGCCTTGTGAGTTCAAAAAGAATTACGCAGAGGAGAACATGGGCTGCAAAGAGCGGATGCACACTGGAATCAGCTGGGTGCTCTCTCAGGAACCCCATACCATTATATTGGAAGATGATGTGGTGCCTGCGCCGGAATTTTTCAGGTATTGTGATGAGCTTTTAGAATTATATAAGAATGACAAAAAGGTAATGATGGTATCCGGCACTAATCTGCTTAAGGGGCAGAAAGTAAAAGGTGCATATACTTTCTCCTGCTTTTCAAGCATATGGGGATGGGCTACCTGGGCAAGGGCCTGGAAGTACTATGACCCGGATGTTAAGACTTGGCCTGAAGTAAAGAAAAAAGGCGAGCTTAAGAAAGTCCAGAGCGGCCTGCCATATATGTTTATCAAGAAGCATGTAAACAGTGTTTATACACACAAAAAGGATACATGGGATATACAGTGGGACTACTGCAGGCATACCCATGGCGGCCTGGGCATTGTTCCGGCTGTGAATATGATACGCAATATAGGCTTTGACAGGGAAGACGCCACGCATACTAACTGGCACAGTGAGGAAGACTTTTCATATGGAAAAATGCGTTTTCCTATGAAAAAGAGAAAGACTATACGCCGTGACACTGAATACGATAAGGCGTATATCAGAAAATATTATGGAACTAAGAAATTTATGGAGGCTGTGAAGAAAAAGCTTCATATATTCTAATAGTCAGGGGATATCCGCATATGTTTGAAAATATAGAACTGATAGTATATGATTTTGACGGCGTCATGACGGACAATAGGGTCATGGTGGACCAGGACGGACGCGAAAGCGTCATGGCCAACCGGGGTGACGGCTACGGCGTGGGCATGATAAGGAAGCTGGGCATTGAGCAGGTGATCCTGTCGACAGAGGTTAATCCTGTGGTTGAGATGCGCGCTGAAAAGCTAAAGCTGGAAGTGATACACGGCGTGTCAGACAAGAAGGAAACACTTGTGAAATTCTGCTCCGAAAAGGCTGTGGGCTTAGATAAAGTCATGTATATCGGTAATGACTTAAATGATATAGATGCCATGGGCTGCGTGGGATTAAAGGGTGCACCGAAGGATGCGGAGCCTGAGATACTCGAGATTGCCGACTGGGTATCCGGAAAGAATGGCGGCTATGGCGTGGTAAGGGAGCTGGCAAGGCTCATATCAGGCGAGAGGAATGCGTAAGGACAACGGTATTTGATATGTGCAGATTTTCAATAATAACACCTACATTTGAACAGGCTGAATATATCGCTGATACCATTGAGTCGGTATTGAACCAGAGCTTTAGGGATTTTGAGTATATAATAATCGACAGCTGTTCTGAAGATGGTACGCAGGAGATCGTGGAGTCTTATGCTGCAAAGGATAGCAGGATACGTTATATTCGTGAAAAGGATCGCGGCCAGGCTGACGGCATAAACAAGGGTCTGCGCCTTGCAAAGGGCGAGATAGTGGCGTGGCTTAATTCGGATGATTTTTATTTTGACGAGCATGTGCTTGAAAATGTAGACAAGGTATTTACTGAAAACAAGGGGTTAAAGCTTGCCATAGGAGATGCCTGGTACTGTGATAAGAATAAGAAATTTACAGAGTACAATAAATCGGACAGGAATGTGTCCGATGACGTGATAAGGCGCTGGTACTACATAGTGCAGCCTGCCTGCTTCTGGAAAAATGAACATAAGCTTCTGGATGAAAAATACCATTATGTTTTCGACTGGAAGTTTTTCATAGGCCTGTTTGCATCCGGCAGGAAGGTGTATACCCATGAGCCTTATGCTGTCTACCGGATGTATGAGGATAATAAGACCGGCTTAAACAATGCGGCGAGACGTAAGGAAGTATACAGGCTTCAGAAGGAAATAGGGAAAGATAAGCTGAATATATCCTGGTGCAGGCATGTATATCATGCATATGCCAGCGCAGAAAAAAACGGATGGCCATGGCTCAAGGACATAGTGGATTTTGAGAGCAAGGTGCTTTTCCATCTGACGGACAAGAAGATAGCAGGATTTTAAAATGCAGGCAGAACAGGGGGAAAATGTATGCTTTGGGTTTTAATGACTACATACAACAGACGCGAGCAGACGGTGGAATGTTTTAAGTCCCTGCTGGGTGCTTATAAGGGTTCCATGACAATAGTGGATGTAGATGCTGGGAGCATTGACGGCACGGGTATCTATTTGAGAAAGTGCATGGAGAATGCAAAGAAAAGCAGACGCTATGGCAGTCGGGATATCAGTCTCAGGATACTGCACTGCAAAAAAAATGTATACTGGAACCAGGGCATGCGTTATGCCATGTCCTATGCCGCAAAGCATGCTAAGCCCGGTGATGATATACTGCTGGTAAATGACGATGTGGTTTTTTACGAGGACTCCATTGATACCCTGATGAAGAGAAGGAAACGCTACAGGGTGGCGGCTGTGGTAGGCGCAGTTTGTTCTGAAAACGGGGAACAGACTTACGGAGGCGTAAGGACCTTATCGAAATTTTTTGCAAAATTTGAGGTAATACCGCCCACAAACAAGCCGGTGCCTTGCGATACCTTCAACTGCAACTGCCTGCTGATGTCTTTGGAGTGCATGAAGAAGAACGGAAACCTTGATGGTAACTATACCCACAGCATGGGAGACTACGACTACGGCCTCCGTATGAAGCGCAAAGGCCTCAAGGTAATAAGCAGTGCCGGCTATGTGGGCACCTGCGAAGCCAATCCCATAGAGGACAGCTGGCAGGACCCCGAGCTCCCGATTTTCGAACGTGTAATGAAGAAGGAAACTCCCAAGGGACTGCCTGCAAAAGATTGGTATTATTTCGTGAAAAAGAACTACGGTGTACTGTCAGCGATATACCACTCAGTGACACCGTATGTGAGGATAGTTTTTGGAATATAAAACTTCCCGCTCACTGAACTAGCCAGAACGACACTCGCAATTGCACCGGAACAATCACGATGCGTCCTTAGCCGAGGGGAAATCCAGCGCTTACAGCCCGTTGTTATCCGGTGCAGGGCTGCAAGACGGTACGCTTTATGCCGGCTTGCATGTGACGGATAACTACGGGCTGTTAGCGGTTAGTTTCCCGAGGCGTTGCATCGGTTCCGGCGCATATGCGAGTCGTCGTTCGGCTTTCCACAGACTATAGGTGGGAAGTTTGGGTTTACAACTAAATTAATTAGATAATAAGGAGAAATACTATGGGTAAGAGAATACTGGTGACAGGCGGTGCAGGTTTTCTGGGATCGCATTTATGCAACAGGCTGATAGAGGAAGGCAACGATGTTATCTGCCTTGATAATCTCTTTACGGGTACCAAGGACAATATCAGGCATCTCATCGGCAATCCCTATTTTGAATTCATAAGGCACGACGTCACCGTGCCCATTGTTATTGAAGTGGACCAGATATATAACCTGGCCTGCCCTGCCAGCCCGGTTCATTACCAGTATAATCCTATAAAGACTACCAAGACCTCCGTGCTCGGTGCCATGAATATGCTGGGACTGGCAAAGAGGGTTCATGCAAGGATACTGCAGGCATCCACGTCGGAAGTATACGGTGATCCTGAAGTGCATCCACAGCCTGAAAGCTACAGGGGATGCGTAAATACCATAGGCATCAGATCCTGCTATGACGAAGGCAAACGTGTGGCTGAGACCCTTTTCTTTGATTACCACAGAATGAACAATGTGGATATTAAGGTAATGAGGATTTTTAATACGTACGGTCCAAATATGCATCCTGCAGACGGAAGGGTAGTCTCGAATTTTATAATGCAGGCCCTCAGGGGGGAAGACATAACTGTGTATGGCGACGGTTCGCAGACCAGGAGCTTCTGCTATGTTGATGACCTTATTGAAGGTATGGTAAGGCTGATGAATTCAAGAGATGGTTTCACGGGACCTGTCAATATCGGTAACCCTGGTGAATTTACTATCAAAGAATTGGCCGAGATGGTCCTTGAAAAAACGGGATCCAGCTCAAAGATCGTCTATAAGCCTCTGCCTTCTGATGATCCCATACAGCGCAGGCCGGTTATAGACCTGGCAAAGAAGGAACTTGACTGGGAGCCTACCATCCCTCTTGATAAGGGACTGGATAAGACTATTGAATATTTTAAGCAGTTTGTATAAAGAGTGGTCAATGAACTGCAATGAAAAAGGCTCCTTCTAAAAAAACTTATGCCATAGAGTATATTGTCTGGATTCCTGTAATTCTCTGGATTGTTGTGATCTTTACCTTTTCACTGCAGCCGGGGGCCGGTTCAGAGAATGCAAGCCTTCAGGTTACCAGGTGGATATGGGGACTCTTTTTCGGAACTGAGACGGTGGCACAGATTCCGGCTACCGATATAGGACTAAAAAGTTTTGACGGAATAACACGCACTTTTGCCCATATGAATGAGTATATCGTACTGGGGCTTCTTCTTGGAGCAACTGTTACGGTAAACGGATTCAGGGAAAAGCTGCGTGTTTTTTATATCTGTGTTATTGGCGCCTGTGTGTCCCTGACAGATGAGTTTGTGCAGATATTTGTACCGGGAAGGTACGGCGAGGTAAAGGATTTTGCCATAGACCTGGCAGGACTTATGATCGCTGCTCTTGTCTGGCAGATATGCGGCAACATAAGGGCTAAGCTTTTAGCTAAGCAGAAAAAGGAAGATGCAGAGCATGGACGCAGAAAATACATGAACTTTGAGATTGATGATGTAAGCTTTGATGAGGCTGCGGAACGTATCATGGAATACGCGAAAGAAGGCAAGCACTATGTGGTTACTCCTAACGCAGACCACGTGATGCGTCTTCAAAAGGATGAAGAATTCCTGAAGATTTATAGGGATGCTGATTTGGTGATCACTGATGGAACGCCGCTTTTGTGGATTGCAGAGTCCTTGGGACATCCGATAAAGGAAAGGGTGACGGGAGCAGACATGTTTCCTGAAGTCTGCAGAAGGGCTGCCGAAAATGAAAAGTCTGTTTTCATCCTTGGGGGTACAGGCGGCAGTGCGGAATCCGCATCCCAAAAAATGAGAGAAAAGTTCAACGGCCTGAATATCTGCGGATATTACGAACCGCCTATGGATTTTGATAAGGATGAGAAAGAGCTTAAAAAGACAATAAAAGCCGTAAATAAGTCAAAGCCGGATATTATCTTTGTATGTCTTGGTATGCCGAAACAGGAGAAGTTCATTTATTCGAACAGGGATGAGCTGGATTTCCACGTGGCCCTGCCTTTTGGGGCGGCCGTGGACTTTGCGGCAGAGAAAAGCCTGCGTGCGCCGGTATGGATGCGCAAATGCGGACTTGAGTGGTTTTACAGATTTCTGCAGGAGCCCGGCAGACTCTTCCACAGATACTTTATTGAAGACATGCAGATTTTTCTACTTGCATGGAAGTATAGGAAGGAGATCTGATAATGCGGATAGCGGCAGATATGACATCATTATCAGATAACCTTTCGGGACTTGAGCGTTATGCCTTCTGTCTGGTAAGCGAGATGATAGGCCTGGGCAGGGATAGGTGGTACCTGGTTGTAAAGAATGAAGTGCCGGAGCGGGTAAAACGGCTTAAAAGGACTTATCCCGACAGAGTCTGTCTTGTTCATGTAAGCGGCGGGAAGCTGATGGTTAACCAGGTAAAGCTTCCGCTTGTCATGTCAAACATTAAGGCTGATGCTTATCTGTTTCCAGCATTTCCTGTACCGCTTTTATTTGGGAACGCTTTTGGATGCCAATGTGCCCATGGAAGACAGAGCGGAAAAATATATTCTCTCATTGCAGATACGGCCGTGATGGACGTGCCGGAAACCATGAAGCTTAAATCAAGGCTGCTCTTCGGTCTGGGATACTGGCACAGTGTGAGGGTATGCAAATCCATAATCACCATATCACATTTTTCAGAAAAGAGGATACGGAAACATTTTAAGAATGTAAGAAACATAATTTATGCTCCCTGCGGTGTTGCGTCAGGTCATATGAATGGAAGTGCCGACAGAATAGGTGCCGGAGCATATTCATCCGGAACAAAATGTGCAGGTGAGGATAGTCTGGGATCATCAGAAAAAACATGGGCTGACATAAAGAAAAAATACGGCCTTCCTGAAAAATATATACTGGTATTATCAACCCTGGAACCCAGGAAAAACATAGGCCAGGTATTCAGTGCATATGCAGACTTTGCAATAAAAAATACTGATGCGCCGAAGCTAGTTGTTGCCGGAAGGAAGGGCTGGCTGGTAGATGAGGAACTCGCATCAATAAAGGAAAATTTTTCTGACCGCATTTGCATTACGGGATTTATTGATGATGATGATTTAAAGTCAGTATATTCCCACGCGGATTTTTTTGTGGACGCATCTGTGTATGAGGGGTTTGGCATGCCCCCCGTAGAGGCGTTAGCTAATGGAGTAAGGCATGTTCTGGTATCTGACATACCTGCTCACAGGGAAGTGCTGGGTGAGGATGCGGTTTATTTTAAATTACATGACGTAGACTGCCTCTCCACGAAGATGGCACGGTTATATAGGGATAATACAGAACATCAAACTGAACCTGCGTGCCTGAGGAAGTATTCATGGAAGAAGAGCGCCGAAAATGTATATAGGCAGATGCTGGCGTATAATAAAAACTTTTCATAGGCTAGAGCAGGCGGGGCTCCAAGTGTGGTGGGCGTCAACTGATTAGGGTATAATTATTATCTGGGTAAAAAGGGTAATGAAGAGATTTTTGATCAATCGCTATAACATGATCCGGGATGCTTTGGCAGTAAAAAAAGCTGCAGGGAATCTTGTTATGCCTTACCAGAAGGGATCAAGGCCTGCCGGAATTAATCTTTATGGTGATTTTGTATCAGGAACAGGGATTTCCAGGAGCGTGAATCTTCTGATGGGAAGCCTGAAAGCCGCAGGCATCCCATGTTCAAGGCACCAGGTAGGAGAACGGAGCGGTATTCCTGCGAAAGATAAACAGAAGACTGACTATGCAATAAATGTCTTTCATGTGCAGCCTGCAAAAATACCGGCACTTTTTGAAAAGCTGAAAGCTTCTGACCTGGATGGTCACTATAATATTGCATACTGGCTGTGGGAAACACCGGCTTTTCCGCGGGAGTGGATAGGCCTTTGCGACTGCTTTGATGAGATATGGACGCCCTCCGTGTTCGTGGCGAAAGCATTGCGCAGGGTGACTAAAAAAATAATAAAAGTATATCCTTGTGCCGTAGTGGGAGAGGAAGCATTCCTTCCGGAAGGTCGAAGCAGGGTGAGAAAAAAACACGGCATTCCTGCTGATGCTTTTGTTGCCGGGATAATTTATGACAGGCGCAGCGGTTCGGAACGGAAGAATCCGGACGCGTCAATAAAGGCTTTTCGGGAGGCCTTTCCGGATGGACGGGAAAATGCCTGCCTGATGATAAAGGCAAAGTGCTTGAACGATGCCGATCTGTCACATTTAAAAAGAGTTTTAGGCGGGGAAAAAAGATTTGTCTTCGTACAGGATTACTTAAGCCATGAAGATACCGTGTCCCTGCTGGCAAGCTGCGACGTGCTTCTTTCCCTGCATAGGGCAGAGGGATTCGGCCTGACCCTGGCTGAGATGATGAGCTGTGCAGGAGTGGTCATTTCCACGGACTATTCCGCTACAAAAGAATTTGTGAATGAACGAAACGGCTGTCCGGTTGCGTATAAAAAGATTGTTACCAAAAGGGACTATAGCGTATACCGGGCGGGAACGGTCTGGGCTGAGCCTGATATACATGATGCAGCAGGAAAACTGCGTAAGCTTTATGATGATCCGGACTTAAGAAAGAAACTTGGTGAAGAAGCCAAAAGATCGGTTTCGGAACAGCTTTCTGCAAAAAGGATCGGTGCAAGGATCAGGAAGAGAGTAGAGACAGTCTGTGGTGCCTGAATGAAAAAAACAAAGATATTTGCTGCGTACCTGCCGCAATTTCATGAAACAGAAGATAATGATATTTTTTGGGGAAAGGGTTTTACCGACTGGGATGGTGTCAGAAATGCAAAGCCCCAGTATGAAGGCCATATGCAGCCCCGTGTTCCGAAGGGAAAGGATTATTATGATCTTTCAGATCCGGAAACTCTGAGAAGACAGGCGGAACTGGCCGCGTCATATGGGATTGACGGTTTCAATATATATCATTACTGGTTTAAAGATGGAAAACAGGAACTGCAGCTGCCGGCAGAATTACTGCTGGAACACCGGGAGATTGAGATCAGTTATTTTTTTACCTGGGATAATAATTCCTGGAGGCGGACATGGAGCAGCGTAAAGGGAAATGACTGGGCACCCTTAAAGGATAATGAGAAAAAGCAGGGGAAGGCCGTTCTCTGTGAGCTGGATTATGGGAATGAAACAGAATGGGAAAAACATTTTCAGTACCTGCTTAAGTTTTTCAGAGATGAAAGATATTTAAGGATCAACGATAAACCGGTATTCGCTTTCATGACTTACTGTGAAGCGGAAGTGATGAAAAAAATGATCACTTACTGGCGGGAGAGAGCGGTGGAATCTGGATTGATGGGACTCTTTATCCTGACCAATTATGACAGGATGAAAGGACGTTTTCCCGGAGACAGTTATTTCGTATACCAGCCATCTTACAGTGCGTGGTCAGTCCGTTCCAGATGGGAAAACCGTTTGGAAAGATATCTTAAGATAAAACCGCGATTGGATTCACCTGTAAAGTATCTGTATGACTATGATGAAGTCTGGAAGAAGATAATTAGTTTTTCGGAAAGCAGACCGGAGGTTATACAGGGGGCGTTTGTAAGATATGACGATACTCCCCGCAGGGGGAACAGGGCACTTATAGTACGCGGGGAAACTGCTGACAGTTTTTACAATAACTTAAAAATTTTATATGAGAACTGTATGAAGAACGACAGGGAGATCCTGTTGCTTACTGCGTGGAATGAATGGGGTGAAGGTGCATATCTGGAGCCTGATGAAGATACCGCGTATGCTTATCTTGAGGCTGTAAAAAAAATTAAAGAACAGTTTGACAGGTAAAGATCGTTTCAGAGAGAAGATATATGTTTCATGAGATAAGAGAATTCTTTGCTTTACAGAGCAGCAAGAGAAAGTGGATAAAAAACAACCGGCATAACGGAACTTTTCCGGTCAGCATATTTGATTCGGAACTGGTGATCGTGGGAAAAGCTTCCTACGGTGAACTTAATGTTATAAGCTTTAACAATAAGAGCAGATTAAAGATCGGCAATTATGTTTCCATATCCCAAAGGGTTACATTCCTGCTGGATGTGGAACACAGGCTGGATACGATCTCAACATTTCCGTTTAAGGCAAAGATCTTAAAGGGCGGCGATGAGGCTTTTTCCAAAGGAGATATCGTCATAGATGATGATGTGTGGATCGGTTATGGGGCAACGGTCATGTCAGGGGTACATATCGGCCGGGGAGCTGTGGTGGCGGCAGGTGCTGTAGTAACAAAGGATGTGGAACCCTACTCTATCGTTGGAGGTGTTCCTGCGAAACTGATAAGATACAGATTTGATGAAGAAACAATAAAAGAGCTGATGCAGCTGGATTTCGGAAGGCTTGATGAAGCTTTCATAAAGGAACACATAGATGAACTGTATCAAAAGGCAGATAATATAAAAGATATTCAAGCCCTTATCAGCCAGGAAAACCTGTGATGTATTTAAGTGCGATATGAAGACGGATAAACTTAAAACTATAAATGCCGAATATGACAGGTATTGTAAAGTTATAGATCAGGCAATTAAGGCAGGCAAGTTGGAAAGAGCGTTAGCTGCATTATCTGCGTGTGGGGAATTGTTATATGAATCCAATCAGTCATATAAGGATGACAGGTTAGAGTCGTATATGGAAATGTTATCGGAATTAACTGCTGATGAGAGGTTTTCCGGGATCAAGGGTAAAGAAAAGACTATTCTTTTTTACGACGGCTTTGGAACAGATACAAGAGGACTGGCACTGGTATATCTGAAGGCGCTGATTGGCCTGGATTATAAGATAATATATGTATCCCCGTTGCATTCAAAGGATGGCCAGCCTGTAATAGACAATTTATTGGCCGGAACGGATACAATAAAAGAATATGTGGATCTCAGGCACCGGTATGTGAAACAGCAAACCGGACTTCAGGAGATAATACTAAAACATGAGCCTTCCGTTGCATTCTATTATTCACTTCCCAACGACACAGCAGGTTTGCTGTGCTTTATGCAGCTGGAGGGGATCGTGAAGAGGTTTTTTATCAATCTTACAGACCACGCCTTTTGGCTTGGAACAGGTGCTGCCGATCATTATATTGATTTCAGGGGGTATGGAAAAAGCATTTCCGTACATCATAGAAACATTGATATGGAGAAGCTGATCGGCCTGCCTTTTTATCCGTACATTGATAAAGAGACAGAATTTAAAGGTTTTGATTTTGATACCGAAGGTAAAAAGATACTTTTTAGCGGAGGGGCTTTATACAAGACAATAGACGAGAACAGTACATACTATAGGCTGATAAAGAGACTGCTTGATGAAAACAATGACCTTCTGTTTTTGTATGCCGGATGTGGAATGGCTGATGAATTGGATGAACTGCTGAAGGATTACAGGGGCAGGGCATATAAAATAGACGAAAGAAAAGATCTTTACCAGGTTATGAAAAACATAACCATATATATCAACACTTATCCGATCATAGGCGGACTAATGACCCAATATGCTGTTGCAGCGGGAAAAATTCCCCTGATACTGAAATTCGATGATGAAAGCGAAGGCATACTGATCGCTCAGGAAGATAGAAAGATCGAATATTATTCGGAAGATGATCTGGCGGAAGATGTACATAAACTTTTGACAGATGATGAATATCTGAGAAAACGCGAAAAAGTATTGGAAAACAGTCTGATAACCGAAATAGAATTTGAGGCTCAACTGGGGAAAGCTATTGAAAACGGACATACGGATCATAACTTCGCGGTAAGAGAATACAATGATCTAAGATTAAAGGAAACCTATATTGACAGATTTGACATGAATGAATATAGGAATAATGTTGCCATAAAGCGTAATTCGTGCCTGTTTGACCTGCTTTGCGGATCATATATAAAAAAGGCTTTTAGTAAGATACTAAAACTTCCCACACCGTGTAGTCTTGTCTGACGGTGTTTTAGTGAGACTTAGCAGTTCTCGAAAATGCTACAATACACCAGGAACGGACCGCCATGGAAGGCGGGACGAGTGAACAACGCTACATGGATGTAGCGTGT
>JAGBLN010000051.1 GCA_017635395.1 Lachnospiraceae bacterium | reverse complement strand
TGCTCTTTCATTTGCTTGTGTCGCATTTATAAACGGAAGGGCAACTACCATACAGGAAGCTGTAAATCTGTATGAGCAAGAGTTGCATAATCTTAAAATGCAGAATATGGCCGCCGCAACGATGCAGGCCGCAGAGAATGCGAGAGTATCTGCCAATAAGGCTGCTGTATCATCGGCTGTTTCAGCGGGCTTCAGTGCTATGAAATTATTTTTCTAAATTCGTTGAATTCTATACGCCCTGCGGCGAAGCCGCAGGTTTTTTTTTCGCACAGGTCGCGTAAGGAAATTTTTCGGCACTGCCCGGCGGGGCGAGTATGTGGTTTTCAGCCCCTTACTCGATTAGAAAGGTTATTATGCGTGATATTTACAGGGAAGAAGACGTCAGAAGGTATCGTGTTGAATTTATGATTTTTTCGGTTTTGTGCATGGTCGCAGTTCCGGTTCTGTTTTATATGAAGGATCTTGGGGATAATCTTTCATTTGGAAGCATCTGCTATGTAAGTGAGCATTTTCATTTTTACTGCCCCGGCTGCGGAGGTACAAGGGCTGTCATAGCACTTTTAAACGGCCGGCTGATAAGGTCATTTATCTGTAATCCATATCCGTTATGTATCTGCACAATGGTAATTCGTATCTGGTGTACATTACTCTATGATTCGTTCGTAGCGGGAAGGTACCGCAGGCTTATTTCCCCTTTATCTTATCCAGAGGTCTGGGGGGTGTTTTTTCTGCCACTGCTCCTTTTCATTGTTAGAAATGTGCTTCTGCTGTATCTGCATGTAGATCCATTGGGGGATCTTGCCGCTTATCGGTTTTAAGGAACTGATAAATGATTCTGAATTCTGATAAAATATAAAAAATCTCTGATATTCATACGATCATAGGCAAAAGATGGGAAATACATGGATTCTTTTTTCGTAAAAACAAAAAATAACAGTAATCCCCAGGGAAAACGCAGGGTTTATTTTACCTGTCACCCGGATGATGAATTCAGGTGTTTTGGGAAAATATGCAATGACATATTCAGGACTCAAGACTGTGCGATCTATTGCACAAATGACCTGTCGGTATCATATGGCAGGGAATTCGACACGGCACTTCGTCAAATGAATCTTTTTGTGATCCCGGTATCAAAAAAGCTGCTGTCACGGAAGAATCGTGCTATGGACGAGGAGTTTCCTTTTGCAATGAGGGAGCATATACCTGTGCTACCGATCATGATAGAACCGGCAAATCGGGAATTAGATGAACTCTTTAGGAAAAGATTCGGTGATATGCAGTACCTTGATGCCTGCAGTATGGATGATACTGCCATTAGCTATGAAGAAAAACTGGAGAGATTTCTGAAATCTGTGCTCATCGGCGATGATCTGGCAGAGCGGGTAAGGGCTGCTTTTGATGCATACATCTTCTTAAGCTACAGAAAAAAAGATCGTGTATATGCAAATGAATTGATGCGTCTGATACATAAAAATCCGAAGTGCCGGGATTTTGCCATATGGTATGATGAATTTTTGGTACCGGGTGAGGATTTCAATTCTTCAATCAATGAGGCTCTGAAGAAAAGTGATTTTTTCGCAATGCTTGTTACTCCAAATCTGGTAAATGAGGAAAACTATGTCCATAGTATTGAGTATCCGGAAGCTCGAAAGGAAGGCAAGCCGATCTTCCCGGCGGAGATGGTTCTGACTGATCGCACAGAGCTGTTATCACAGTATGATGGAATACCGGAATGTGTGAGAACAGAGGATTTCGACGGTTTTAACAAGAGTCTTTCGGAACTGGTATTCGGGATGGCGAGAAGAACTCCGTCAACGGATCCGGTTCATAATTTCCTCATAGGACTTGCATATATGGAAGGTATTGACATGGAGCGTAATCCTGAGATGGGGCTTGGACTTATCACATCGGCAGCTGAGGCTGGTCTTGTGGAAGCAATGGATCGTCTGGCGTACATGTACCGTTATGGCAAAGGCGTTGAAAGGAATGTTCAGAAATGGAGCGAATGGGAATGGAGAATTCAGGAAGCATTAGGAAACGAAAATGAATGCGATCAGGATTTATTGGGCAGAAAAGCCGGGGACTATATTAGTTCCCTGATAGATACGGGAGATTATGAGAATGCAATAGGGGAGCTTGAATCGTTGCTGCAGACCTTCTTAAGTGCATGTGAGAGTGGGGAAGAGGGGGATGTGGCATCACCGTTTGCCAGAAGAATATCCGAATGTTACCTGAAGCTTGGTAACACCGATGAAGCTCTCAGGTACTGCGAGATGGCGGTTAATTCCGTACTTCGCTCCAGAGGGGAGACGGATGATGAAACGATCAAGACGCAGAATCAGCTGGCAGAGATACATATTGCCCGTGGAGATAATAAAATAGCGCTTGCGATATACCAGCATGTATATGATGTCCTGTTAGAAATATATGGAGAAGGTGATCCGAGACCTTTTAAGGCGTTGTCAAATCTGGCCAATATGTATATCAGCGCAGGTGATTTCCATAGGGCATTAGATGCTGACGGTCTGGTATATGAGAGGTTGAAAAAGCTACTTGGAGAGAGGGCGGAAGAAACAATAAGCAGCATGTTTCATTTGGCTTTATGCTATAGTCTTAACGGGGAACATGAAAAAACAGTGACTCTGCTGAAAAAGGCGTACAGGATGCTGACAGAAAGGGAACCGGGAGCAGATGAAGACCTTACGCAAATGGTGCTGCAGCAGCTGGCAAATGAATACAGGGAAATCAGTGAATACGACAGGGCATTAGAAATACTGAGTAAAATGTATGAGGACCGGTGCAGGATATATGGCGCAATGCACTCTTATACCATTGCAGCTGAAAAAGACCTGTCGCAGCTGTACATGGAGCTGGGTGATTATAACAAGGCTCTGGAGCTGATAGATGATGTTTATATTTCAAAACAGGTAGAGCTGGGGCATGAGCACCCGGAAACGGTTGATATTCTTTTTGATAAATCACAAATTTTGAGGGAAATCGGGAGTTATCGGGAGTCGCTCGCGCTAAACAGGGACATGTATGACATTTACAGACGCACACTGGGTGAAGAACATATTAAAACCGTCATAGCGCATAATGAAATGGCTGCGGATTATCTTGATCTGGAGGATTATGGCAAAGCACTGGAAATCTACGAAAAATCATATGAAATCCTGAAACGTACGGAAGGTGACGGATCAATGAATACCCTTCTGACACGGCTGGGAATAGCAAGATGTTATCATGATCTTGGTAATATCCGGCAGGCAGTCAGCTTGCTTGAGGATGTATATACCATACAACAGAGAATATACGGAGCTGATAATGAATTCACACTTCTGACCGGAGACCTCCTTGAAGAATGGCGTGAGGAGACCGGGGGTTTTAGATGAGCAAAAAGTCATGGAGGGAGCTGTCCCGGCACTTTTAAAAACGAGCTGATAAATAAATTACAAGAGACTGATTTCCAAATGCCATTTGGCGGTAAGTGTCGGCATTATGAACAAT
The DNA here is from genome assembly GCA_017635395.1 of Lachnospiraceae bacterium. GTDB lineage: Bacteria > Bacillota > Clostridia > Lachnospirales > Lachnospiraceae > NK4A136. The sequence goes on along the minus strand of JAGBLN010000051.1, from coordinate 10,379 downwards.
CCGTGACCTGCAGCGGTCAGTTTTGTGAAAAATTTCCATAATAGTATAACAATACATATATTGCTTTTGTGAAAGGCAGAACTTGACAAGAAGGGTGCTTTTGTATAGAGTATCTTTGTTAATTGTTCATTTTTAGCCGGTCATTTTATGACTGTGGCAAGGAGGAGAAACTATGAAAAAGAGAATCGCAATGTTAATGACAGCGGTTATGTGTTTAGGTATGCTTGCCGGATGTGAAGGCGGCACTACTACTGAGCCGGCCGCAACAGAGCCTACAGAAGGCGGTGAGACAGTTGTTGCAGATGGTACTGTATATCAGGTAGGTATCTGCCAGCTGGTTGAGCATGTTGCTCTTGATGCTGCAACAAAGGGCTTCCAGGATGCACTTACAGACAAGCTTGGTGACAATGTTGTATTCGACGTACAGAATGCACAGGGCGAGCAGACCAATGCTACTACCCAGATCAATGCATTCGTTGCTAACGGATATGACCTGATCCTTGCAAATGCTACATCACCTCTTCAGGCAGCAGCAGCAGCTACAACTGATATCCCCGTTCTCGGAACATCAGTTACAGATTATGCTACAGCTCTTGATATGACAGACTGGACAGGTACTACAGGAAGAAACATTTCCGGTACATCTGACCTTGCTCCCCTTGATCAGCAGGAAGACCTTCTTCTTGAAATCTTCCCTGATGTAAAGCAGGTTGGTATCCTTTACTGCTCAGCAGAGGCTAATTCAAAGTATCAGGCAGAGGTATTCGGTGCAGAGCTTGCAGCTGACGGCATCGCATACAAGGAGTACACCATTGCTGATACAAACGATATCCAGACAGTAGTTACCGGTGCTACACAGGAGTGCGATGTTCTTTACATCCCTACTGATAACACTATGGCATCCAATACTGAGGCTGTTAACAACATCTGCCAGCCTGCAGGAATCCCCATCATCTGCGGTGAGGAAGGCATCTGCAAGGGCTGCGGTGTTGCAACACTTTCAATTGATTATTATGACCTTGGTTACACCACAGGTGAGATGGCATACGAGGTTCTTGTAAACGGCAAGGATGTTTCTACAATGCCCGTTCAGTATGCACCCAATGTAACAAAGAAGTACAACGCAGATATCTGCGCTGCACTTGGTATAGAGATTCCTGAGGGATACGAAGCTATCGAATAATCCATAAATGCAATTAAGAAGGGGCCGCGTTTCTGACGTATGAGCAGGGGTGCGGTCTCTTTTTTGCTGTTTTTTCCCATTATTGCGTACACATTCTTCCGTTTTTTATTGCCGACCGTGTATTTTTATGATAAAATATTTAATCGTTGCGGATTTTGACAAAAGTAATTATTAAGTAAGAGGATAAAAATATGCTGCTTACGGCAACTATTAGATTCGGTTCATTGTTAAATGCCCTGCCGGGAAGTGTGGCTCAGGGTCTTATTTGGGGAATACTGGCCATCGGTGTATATATGACCTTCAGGCTGCTGGATTTTGCGGATCTTACGGTGGATGGTTCCTTTGCCACAGGTGCGGCGGTAGCAGTCATGCTCATAAGGGCGGGGGTAAGCCCTTGGATAGCGATCGTTGTGGCTTTTGTGGTAGGCGGCCTTTGCGGAATGATCACAGGGCTGCTTCATACTACTCTCGGTATACCGGGTATTCTGGCCAGTATACTGACGCAGATATCGCTGTATTCCATAAATCTTACAATAATGGGTAAGGCCAACCAGCCTGTTGTGGCTCAGGAGGGTACATATCTTCTGGCATCACTCGGATATGTTAATAATAAGTATGCGCTTGTTAAGACACTGTTCTTCGTAGGACTTATTGCCGGACTTATCATCCTGATAAGCGTGACCTACTGGTTCTTCGGAACAGAGATCGGTCAGGCCATAAGAGCTACCGGATGTAATGAAAACATGTCTAGGGCACAGGGTATAAATGTAAACTTCATGAAGGTTGTGACCCTGATGATATCAAATGCATTCTTCGGCCTTTCCGGTGCGCTTTATGCACAGTATCAGGGGGCTGCGGATGTGCAGATGGGACGTGGTGCCATCGTTATCGGTCTCGCTGCTGTTATCATAGGCGAGGTGCTTTTCGGAAGCTTCTGTGCAAAGCAGAAGATGGCTTTCTGGTATACACTTGTATCTGTGGTTATCGGATCCATACTGTATTTCATTGTTTATGCAACAGTTATCTGGCTGAGGCTTCCTTCAGAGCTTATGAAGATGTTCTCTGCGATAATAGTTGCCATATTCTTAGCAATCCCTTATCTCAAGGCCAAGTACACCAAGGCACCGCCTGTTAAGGTGGCAGCGCCTGTACCTGAGAGTGCGCAGGAAGAAGCAAAGAGCGAATAGGAAAAGGCATGGAGGTTAATATGTCGGAGTACATGCTTGAATTAAGGAATATTCATAAGGTATTTAACAGAGGCACCATAAATGAGAAGACTGCTTTATGCGGTCTCAATCTCAATCTGAATGCCGGTGATTTTGTTACGATAATCGGTGGAAACGGTGCCGGAAAATCCACTATGCTCAATGCTATAGCAGGTGTGTGGCCCGTGGATGGCGGTCAGATCATCATCGGCGGAAAAGATGTCACAAAGCTGCCGGAGCATAAGAGGGCGGTTTTCCTCGGACGTGTTTTCCAGGACCCCATGACAGGTACAGCAGCTACAATGTCTATAGATGAGAACCTTGCACTTGCATCACGCAGAGGCAAGCATAAGACTCTTAGATGGGGTGTAACAAAGCAGGAAAAAGAGCTTTATAAGCAGAAGCTTTCGGAGCTTGATCTTGGACTGGAGGACAGACTCAGCAGCAAGGTTGGTCTTCTTTCCGGCGGACAGAGACAGGCGATAACACTGCTGATGGCTGCATTCCAGAATCCTGACCTTCTGCTTCTGGATGAGCATACAGCGGCTCTTGATCCTAAGACTGCGGCAAAGGTGCTGGAGATTTCCGACAAGATAGTTGAGAAAAACAAGCTGACAGCGCTTATGGTTACCCACAATATGAAGGACGCCATAACTCACGGCAATCGTCTGATAATGATGCATGAGGGCCATGTGATATATGATGTGAGCGGTGAGGAGAAAAAAGCCCTTCATGTAAGTGACCTGCTTAAGCGGTTTGAAGAGGCAAGCGGCGGCCACTTTGCAAATGACAGGATGATGTTAGCGAACTGAACGCTGACAAGGCGTCAAGCTCATGCGGCGACCATGCTTGCATGGTGAGCCGCATGAATTTGACGCATGTACGAACATGAGCAAGTAGCAAGTTGCACGCTTTGCGTGCTACGCAGCGGATTGCGAATGTTCGTAGGATTGCGGGAGTTGCGCAGCAACGGAGCAATCCGTCAGCGTGTATAGGATAATAATATGCGTTTCGTAATTCAGGTAGTATCACAGGGAAAAGTTGAAATAGACGGCGCGGTACGGGGAGAGATAGGCAAGGGCTATGTGGTGCTTATCGGTGTCGCTCAGGAGGATACCAAAGAGATAGCTGATAAGATGGTATCAAAGATGCTGGGACTCCGTATCTTTCCAGATGAGAATGGCAAGACCAATCTTTCCATAAGGGATGTGGACGGTGCGCTTCTGCTTATCAGCCAGTTTACCTTGTATGCTGACTGCAGACATGGCAACAGGCCGGGCTTTACCACAGCAGGCAAGCCTGATATGGCAAAGCCGATGTATGAGTATATTATCTCAAAATGCAGGGCGGAAGGCGTTCCTGTAGAGCAGGGGGAATTTGGTGCTGATATGAAGGTCAGCCTTGTGAATGAAGGACCTTTTACCATAGTGCTGGATTCTGCGGAGATAGTAAAATAAAATCGAACTTTCGGGTGCGTTAAAGAATTGATCCGAAGACGGCAGTACGCAATTATGCATCGCGGACTGAAGGATCCGGAGAAAAGTTTTAAATTGAATATTTCGATCATATGCGGGGGTGAAATTAAGGACATAATATCAGATTATTTGAGATTGGAACGAAAATATGAGCTGGATGATATATACTTTATTCTATGGCGTTGTAAAGGGTGGCCGTGAGATAGTAAAAAAGAAGGCTTTGGAGAAGAGTACAGTTTTTGAAGTACTCTTTTTTTATACACTGTTCGGATTTATTTTTCTTCTGCCTACCCTGCCTTTTGTCCTGGGGATGACACCTCTTCAGTATCTGCTCACGGCAGTCAAAGCATTTGTCATATTCATTGCCTGGATATGCGGTTTCAAGGCCATTGAAAAGATTCCTGTAAGCGTATTTGGCATACTGGATCTGTCCAGAGTGATATTTGCTACGCTTTTAGGCGTGATCGTTCTGCATGAGACTCTTAAAGGTACGCAGATAGCCGGACTTGTGGTGGTGGCCGGGGGGCTTCTGCTGCTTAAATTCGGTACAAAAAAGCAGCCGGAGGAGACAAGTGCGCTGTATGTGTTCATGGCTCTGTTTTCATGCCTGCTCAATGCTGTGTCGGGACTTATGGACAAGATCCTTACCAATATGGATCTTCCCATATATATGACCCCGTCGCAGCTGCAGTTCTGGTATATGTTTTTCCTTACCTGTTTTTACGGGGCATATTTACTGCTGTCAAGGACAAAGGCAGATTTCAAGGGTGCAGTCAAAAACTATTGGATATGGATACTGAGCGTTATGTTCATACTTGCGGACAGGGCGCTTTTCATAGCAAACCAGAGCCCTGATTCCAAGGTGACTGTGATGACTCTCATAAAGCAGTCCGGCTGCGTAGTGACCATACTGGGCGGTAAATTCGTGTTCAAGGAAAAGAATATAGTGCACAAGCTTATCTGTGCAGCCATAGTGGTGACAGGAATAATCATAGGAGTGCTGTAGCTCATGGCCTTGAATTTAACGGGAATAATTGAACTGGATCTTCACGGACTTCGTACCGTGGAGGCAAAGAAAAAGATTGATTCGGCCCTTAACAGCGCAGGCAGCGGTACTTACCGTATCCGCTGCATACACGGATACCACGGCGGTGTCCGCATAAAGAACATGATCCGTGAGGAATACAGCTATGGCCGTGAACCCCGGATAAAACGGATAGAAGGCGGCAGCAATGATGGCATAACGGAGCTTGTGCTGAAGGAGTATTTCTAAGATCCGGCATACCGCTTTTTATGGAAAAAACTCTCCCGTAATGTTAAAATATAAGATGTTATGCGGTAAAGCATAAAAATACAGTTTTGAGCAGGGGTTTATGAATAAGTTTGCAAATAACAAGGGAAATATACAGCACTGGCAGGTGATAGCCATATTGCTTGCCGTGTATGATGCTATTGCGGTAAGCGTAGCTTTCTTTCTCCCACTCTGGCTTAGTGCAGAGGGTGATATTACTGCAATTGAAGATGATTATATGCACCCCTTTCTGCAGTTCGTTCCGATCTATGCAATTCTCTGTCTTGTGATATTTGAACGATGTGGTTTGTATAAGGGCGTGTGGCGTTTTGCCAGCTTCATGGAGCTGGAGCGTATCGTGGTAGCCACAGCCATAAGTTTTGTGGTACAGGTCATTGGTATAGAGATCTCTCTTTTCTGCCCTAGGATGTACTATGTCAGGATGCCATTTTCATATTATGTAGTGGGCATAATGTTCCAGTTCATGTTTATCCTTGTGGTCAGGTTTTCTTACAGGTTTATTCTGTTGTTTAAGGGCTCAAGAACACAGCATACCAGCGAACTTGCCCCTGTACTTTTGGTTGGTGCGGGTTCTGCAGGCAGGGCTATCATACGCGAGGTTAACCGTATAGGCCAGAACAGGGAGCGTATAGTATGTATAATTGATGATAATCCCAACAACTGGAGACGTACAATTGACGGAGTTCCTATTGTGGGCGGCAGGGATGAGATACTTGCGTCGGTAAAAAAATACAAGTGCGAAAAAATTTATATTGCTATTCCGTCAGCTACTCAGACCGAGAAAAGGGATATCCTGAACATCTGCAAGGAAACGGACTGCGAACTTAAATTATTAAGGGATGTATACCGCATGGTGGCTGAGGAAAATATCTCAGTTGCCGACCTGAAAAATGTTTCTATCGAAGACCTTCTGGGACGCGAACCCATAAAGGTTGATATGACGGAGATTTATGCGTTCATATCTGCCAAGACCATAATGGTTACCGGCGGCGGCGGTTCCATTGGTTCAGAACTCTGCCGTCAGATTGCAAAGCATGGTCCTAAAAAACTCATAATCTATGATGTATATGAAAATAATGCCTATGACATACAGCAGGAACTTAAGCGGCTTCATCCGGAGCTTGACCTGACAGTTCTCATAGGTTCAGTGCGTGACAGCCGCAGGCTGGACGAGATCTTTTCAAAGTATCATCCACAGATCGTTTACCATGCCGCAGCGCACAAGCATGTACCGCTTATGGAGTACAGCCCTGCGGAAGCTATAAAGAACAATGCAATAGGAACATACAAGACAGCCTATGCCGCAATGACACATGGCTGTGACCGTTTCGTCCTCATAAGTACGGATAAGGCTGTTAATCCTACAAACATAATGGGAGCCAGCAAGCGTCTGTGCGAGATGGTTATCCAGACTTTTGATGCAAAGGTAAAACAGGGCAGGACGGAGGATCTGCCGAAGCTCTTTACACACTATGACAGTGAAAGGGGATTAGATGCGAAGAAAAACGCAGTATCAGCTGATGGTGAAAATGTAATAGCGGGCGCTGCTTTACAGAATAGTGGGCTCCCTCATACCGAGTTTGTGGCGGTAAGGTTTGGAAACGTGCTCGGAAGCAACGGCAGCGTGGTGCCTTTGTTCAAGGAGCAGATTGCCCAGGGCGGCCCTGTTACGGTGACTCACCCTGATATCATCAGGTATTTCATGACCATACCGGAAGCTGTCAGCCTTGTGATGCAGGCAGGCACATATGCAAAAGGCGGCGAGATATTTGTTCTGGATATGGGAAGCCCTGTAAAGATAGACACCCTTGCAAGAAACCTCATAAGGCTTTCAGGTCTTAAGCCGGATGAGGACATACAGATAGTTTATACAGGTCTGCGCCCCGGTGAGAAGATGTATGAGGAAAAGCTCATGGCGGAGGAAGGTATGCAGACCACGCCCAACCACCTGATCCATATAGGCAGGCCGCTGGAATTTGATAACGATCTCTTCATCAGACAGCTGAGAGATTTAATGGATGCGGCATACAATGATGACGACCACATAAAGGAAAAAGTGGCAGCCATTGTGGGGACATACCATCCCGAAGGGGATGTGCAGGGGTAGTGGATCTACACGGACAGTTATTTCGTGGCCAAACCGTCGATCAGATGAGTCGCAAAGGTGTGGCGGGTGGCATGGAAATCTGCATCCTCAATGTCGCATTTCTTCAGTATTCTCTTGAAAAGGTTTTGTATTACCCGAGGTTCAATATAACGGGGATTCCGTATATTCTTGAAGGAGTGGAGCCCCCGACGGCGGAGCAGATAGAGCTGGCGGAGAGGATACCTATTAAAGCGGAGGAATAGAGATATACCTATGGAACTGGGGTATCACAATGAACATTTAAGGGAACAGGTAAAAAAAAATACGCTGATGCTGAAGTTCTTTGTTGTTATGGTTCTTGGCTCGGCAGTGCTGATCTTTTTAAGTTTCTTTAATACTTACAGGGAAATGAACAGTTATCCTGTAATAGATTTTGATTCTGTTGAAGAATATGCAGATACAACGTGTAAGGTGGAGATCACAGGGACTCCGGTAAGATTTCAGGACGGCTACTATATGGCAGCAGCAGGCGATAACGCCATCGCAATGAAGCATGTGGACAAAGTTGCCGCTGAAGCAGGGAAGACGGGGCATGCTACCGTCATTGGAACGCTCCGCAGTTTCAGAGAAGCGGACCGGCAGATCGAGGAGAGCGCAGAGCAGTATCTGGCAGATCATGGATATTACGATCCGGAAAAGAGGGATAGGGTGGCGCATTTTTATTTTTATTGCTCTGACGCGGATTTTATCAGTATTCTGATAGATAACCATCCCCTGGGACTGGTATTTGGCATAACTATACTGATATGTACAGGGATATGGATGCATTTTTTAAGGACACTGAATGTGATAAAGCATATAAGACCGGCTTGCGGAAGCGTAAGATACACGCGTAAGGAAATCGATGAACAGGCGGATAGCCCCGGAGCGGTCTGGATCAGAGGATATGATATATACATAACGCCCAAAATACTTATCGGTACAAATATGGGTATGACAGCTGTGGAGTATAAAGATATAAAGCAGATATATTTCCGGGAAAAGTGGCGCACAGAAGCTGTCCCCGGATCAAAAAGAACAAGTCCGGTAACCGGAAGAGAATATAGAAGATACCGCAATGTTTTCAGTGAGCGTCTGATCGTTGTGACTCAGAATAACAGACGGCTGATAATGTGCGACAGCGATGGCGGTGATCTTGCCGCTCTTAAAGAGCATATCAATGAAAAATGCGGTCCCGATATCTGGGGACATGACAGGAAATCTCTTATGAGATGACAACGGTAAGCGGCAGCCTTGAAGAGAGCTGCCGCTTTTGTTATCATTGGAACGAAAGAAGATTTTCCGTCGCTCAACGGAGGAGAGGGAGCATGGATATTTCAAAAAGAAAACTTCCGATAGGGATACAGACATTTGAAAAGATAAGGGAAGAGGGATACATATATGTCGATAAGACAGAATATGTACACCGCCTTGTGCAGAGCGGCACACAGTATTTCTTAAGCCGCCCCAGACGCTTTGGCAAGAGTCTCTTTCTGTCCACCCTGCGTGCATATTTTGAGGGGAAGCGGGAACTCTTTGAGGGACTTGAGATAGCGGAGCTTGAAAAGGATGATCCTGATGCATGGCAGGAATATCCGGTTTTTTATATAGACTTTAACAAGAAGAATTTTAAAGCTGACGGTGCGATAGAGGAAGTGCTGGAGGAGCATCTTAAGGGATGGGAATCGATTTACGGAACCGAATACTCCTCGGAACCGCAGGATGCGAGATTCAGATACCTTTTGGAGAAAGCAAATAAGATCACCGGCAAAGAGGCTGTCATACTTGTGGATGAATACGATAAGTCTTTGCTGGAGGCCGGTGACAGTGAAAGGATCGAACATAATAAAGCTGTATTCAAGGGCTTTTTCAGTACACTGAAAAGCTATGACAGGTATATCAAATTTGTATTTATCACGGGAGTGACCAAGTTCAGCAAGGTAAGTATATTCAGCGACTTAAACCAGCTGAAAGATATATCTCTTGTACGGGATTATTCCGGAATATGCGGTATCACCGAAGATGAAATGAAAGATACGTTTATGCCGGAAATAGATGAGCTGGCGAGGGAAGACGGAATAAATGCAGATGAATGCATCGGAAAGCTTAGAAAAATGTATGACGGTTATCACTTCAGCTATAATGCCGAAGGCGTATATAATCCTTTCAGCCTGCTGAATGCACTTCAGGACAAAAATTACGGCATGTACTGGTTTTCCACCGGAACGCCCACATTCCTGATAGATAAGCTGAAAAGCTCGGGCTTTGATGCCAGGCAATTTACAACGGATGAATATTATGAGGATGAGGCATCATTGACCGACTGCCGCATTGAAAGCAAAAACCCTGTTCCGCTTTTCTACCAGACGGGATACCTTACTATCAAGGATTTCGATAAGGAATTCAGAAGCTATGCGCTCGGCTATCCTAATGAGGAAGTGAAATACGGGTTCCTTAAAAGCCTCGCACCGTATTACCTCTGTGATGAAAATGACGCATCACCTTTGGATGTTAGGAACTTTGTAAAAGATATCAGAAAAGGCGATACCGACAGCCTGCGCGACCGTTTCACTGCGCTTTTCGCAAGGCTGCCATATCCTGCTGATGAGAAGGTAGTCGAGCAGAATTTCCAGAATGTGATATATATCGTGTTCATGCTGCTGGGACAGTTTACCATGACCGAAGTGCATTCCGCCAAAGGCAGGGCGGATGTCATCGTAGAGACAGATGATCATGTATATGTATTTGAGTTTAAGAGGGACAAAAGTGCAGAGGAAGCCCTTAAGCAGATAGAGGATATGGGCTATGCAAAGCCCTATGCGGCGGATAAACGCACACTCATCAAAGTAGGGGTAAATTTTGACTCTAAGGAACGGACTATCAACGGATGGGAAGCAGTGATGTGATGATTGTGCTTCTGCTTTCAGGGATGTATAATGAATCAGTAATGGTTGCGTATCGTATAAGCAGAAACGGCCACAGATTTCGATAGGATTAATTAAAGGTAACTTAAGCATAGAAAGTATTGACAATGCATAGTGACGCAGTGGACAATTTTAAAGGCAGGCAGGCAGGCAGG
>JAGBLN010000050.1 GCA_017635395.1 Lachnospiraceae bacterium | reverse complement strand
CCATGACCGGCCGGACACCGTGGTCGAGAATGTCGGTTTTTCATTGGATAAAGGTGAGATACTCGGATTGGTAGGAGAGTCGGGATCAGGCAAATCCATGACGGCCATGGCTATCGCAGGCCTTCTTCCCAGAAAGAAAATGAAAAAGTCCGGTGAGATCATATTCGAGGAAAAGAACCTTCTTACACTTCCCAGGCATGAATTAAGAAGCCTGCAGGGGGATGAGATAGGGGTGATCTTCCAGGAACCCATGACTGCGCTCAATCCTACCATGCGCATCGGCAGGCAGGTGGAAGAAACACTGCTTCTTCATCGGAATATGACCGCGCAGGACCGTAAGAGCAGGGCGATAAAATATCTTAAAGCAGTAGAGCTTGATGACGCGGAAAGGATATACGATTCCTATCCACACGAGCTTTCCGGAGGTCAGAGGCAGAGGGTGATGATAGCCGCTGCTATGATAAACAGACCCCAGATACTTATTGCTGACGAGCCTACCACAGCACTTGATGTGACAGTGCAGGCTCAGATAATAGACCTTCTGCAGCGCACGAATAAAAAGCTTGGTGTTGCCATTCTTTTCATATCCCATGACTTAAGCCTTATAAGCCGGATAACCCATAATGTGATAGTCATGCAGAACGGGCATATAGTGGAAAAAGGGAATACGGATGAGATTTTTGCTAATCCACAGAATGACTACACGAAGAAATTGATTGCTGCCATACCGAAAGTTAAGCTGTGATAAGAGAAAATTCAGTATAATAACTTTTTAGCTGCTGTTTTTATTTTGCAGCTTGTCATACGCAGCATTTGAAAGCGGCATTTTGTACAGTTAGTTTGGAATTTCGGAAAATGATAAAGATGAATAGAGATAGTATTTCAGCACCATATACTCCCGATTCAACCGACATCCTTGTGTCCGGCCGTGATATTACTGTCTCTTTTGCAGATAGAAATGAAAAAAGGACCACTGTCCTTGACGGGCTTGATTTTGATATATACAGGGGAGAAATCCTTGGACTGGCCGGGGAGAGCGGAAGCGGTAAATCCACGCTGGCTAAGACCATACTCGGGATGGTTAAATATGACTCCGGCGAGCTTTATGTCGGTGCGGATAAGCCGCAGATGATATTCCAGGATCCCTACAGTTCACTGAATCCGGCAAAAAAAATCTCCTGGATCATGCAGGAACCTTTAAGGCTGGGAACGGATCTTGATAAAAACACAAGAAAGCAGAAAGTGTTTGAAATGCTTTCCTCCGTAGGCTTAAGTGATGAGATAGGTGACCATAAGCCAAATGAACTGTCCGGAGGTCAGCGCCAGAGGGTATGCATAGGAACAGCACTTATGCGCAATCCTGAGCTGCTGATAGCTGATGAACCGGTCTCCGCACTGGATGTGACCGTCCAGGCACAGGTGCTGGAGCTTATGAAGGAGCTGCACAGGAAACACGGATTTACTATGCTTTTCATTTCACATGATTTACGGACAATGTATAATTTCTGCGACAGGATAATGATACTTCAAAAGGGTAAGATCGTTGAAAGCGGCAAGCCGGATGAAATGTACAGAAATCCCAGGGCTGAGTATACGAAACTGCTGTTAGAAAGTGCCGGAATAACTGTCTCAAAATGAGTATAAAACGATAGTCCGGTTTAGCCGAATGTTAAAAAACAATATTTAATTAATTTTCAGGGGAGTAATCTGCATGAGCTATATTTCAGATAATTTATTTCCGACATATTTCTCAAAAAACGTTTACCACATGAATTTCAAAAAAGTCTGGGAGGCTGGCTACAGGGGAATTATCTTCGACATAGACAATACTTTGGTAGGACATGATGCACCTGCGGATGACCATGCAAAACGCCTGATAGAAATACTGCACGGAATGGGCTTTGAGACAGTGATCGTTTCTAATAATGATGAACAACGGGTAAAGAGCTTCTCAGATGCCATAGGCTGCAGATATGTATATAAAGCCCTGAAACCCAGGGCATACGGTTATAATAAAGCGTTAGAGCTTCTGCATATGCCAAAGAAGCAGGTGCTCTGCATAGGCGACCAGATTTATACAGATATATGGGGGGCTAACCGTGCGGGTTTAGACAGCGTGCTTGTAAGAAAACTTCATGAATACGAGCCGCCGCATATACATCTGAAGAGGGTGCTGGAAATGCCGGTTGTAAGACTGTATGTATGGAAATCAGGTCGGTAGGTACAGCCACCATAGGTAAACGGACAAAGTCCGTTTACCATGTTGACATGCCAGATAGTCATACTATCTCTGGCATATAATTTATGAATTTTACAGGGAGCAGCTGATGAATGATTTCATCAACTGTGTGACAGAAAAGCCACATGCAAGTATTCTAACACAAAAGACAAAAAAATGGTATACTATAGGTTGGTTTTTAGTGTTTAGTTTTATTAAGGGAGTTTAAAATGAAAAAGTTTGCAGAACGAATACTGGCAGCACTGGTGATGATGACTGTTGTTGCTTCAGGCAGCTTCGGCGGTGTTGCTACGGTAAATGCAGAAGGTGAGGCTTCGGCAAATGAAGCTGAAGCAGTTGTTGCACCGAATCAGGTCTATGAATATGACTGTGGCGGCGGAACTGCCTGCGTAGGTGTGGTTTTGGCAGATCCTGCAGGTGTCACTGATGTTACTTTCTTTGTATGGAGCGTTGAGGGTGACCAGGATGATATTATAAGCGTTGCCGGCAAGATGGTTGCCGAAAACCAGTATCAGGCTAATGTTGATGCGACGGCGCATATGACAGGAGGCATGCTGGTACATGCGTATGCTACAAGAAACGGTGTATCCGAATTCCTTGGCCTTACATATGCCACCATGGAAAATGCCAATATGACACTGATCGCACAGACTCTTGCATCACCTACAGGAACCATCGTCCTGGTTGATAAGTCACAGAATATCTTCGGAATATACACTTACGACGGGGAAAAGTATGTTTATGTAAGGGGAAATTACTGCACCACAGGTGCCGGTGGATGCACCCCCACAGGAACATATTCGATTGGCAGAAAAGGCTATTCCTTTGGAACAGCTGATTATACCTGCTATTATTACAGCGGATTTATCGGAGGTACATACCTGTTCCATTCAGTGCTATATTATCCGGGAACATTTAAGGTAAAAAGCCCTAAACTCGGAAAATACCTCTCACACGGATGCATAAGGCTGGATATAAACGATGCAAAGTTCCTGCAGGATTATGTGCTGTCAGGATCAACAGTATATATATACAAATAACAGAGCTGAAAAACAGCACTCTGAGCAAATACAGTTAAATTTTAAGATGCCTAATACAAACAGCGAAAAAGGATTTACCGGAATAAATACTTCCACAAGGCTTGCCGGGCTTTTAGGGCATCCGGTAGGGCATTCCGTGTCGCCTTATCTGCAGAATTTCCTTGCAGAAAAGTATGGTATAAATATGGCTTATCTTGGCTTTGATATCGCCGAGGGGAAGCTTGAAGATGCCGTAAAAGGCGGCCTGGCTATGAATGCCATCGGTTTCAATGTGACTGTTCCTTATAAAAAGGATGTAATGGAATATCTTGCAGGTATTGATCCGGTTGCCGAAAAAATAGGTGCCGTAAATACGCTGAAACCGGAAGCGGACGGTTTTCGCGGCTATAACACCGATATGCCGGGTTTCGGAAGGGCACTTGATCATGCAGGTATTGATGTAAAGGAACGATGTGTAGTCATGATAGGTGCCGGCGGAGCGGCAAATGCGGTTTTGTGCTCGTTGCTTGAAAAGGGTGCAAAAAACATCCTATTGCTTAATCGTACTGTGGAGAAGGCTGAAGCCTTGGCAGAGAGATTCAGAAGTGATTATCCTGACAGCAGGATTTTTACCGCACCATTAACCGGGAATGCAGATAACACTGCAAAAGATTCGGCAGAATCCAAGCCTTACCTAAAGTCAATGGACGACATCAGTGCAGATAAGTGGATCGCTATACAGTGCACAAGTGTGGGAATGTCACCAAAAACTGATGAAGCCCCCATAAATGATGACGGTTTTTATGAGAGGCTGGATGCTGCGTTCGATATAATCTTTAATCCTGAAGAGACGATGTTCCTAAAAAAAGCCCGTGAGCATGGCGCAAAGGTATCCAATGGTTTAGGGATGCTTATGTTCCAGGGTATCAGGTCTTTCGAGATATGGAACAGCCTGGATGTCAGCGATGATATCGCAGATGAGCTGCTGTCAGGCATGAGGGAAGAAGTTAAAAAGAATACAGTAAAAAAGGCGGTAAGCCGAAGCGAAGATTTAGTTTTATAGTTAATGATCCAAGGAAGAAACATTCAGGAAAAATACTCAAAAATATACTTAAACAGAAAGAAGGACAATAAAATGAAGTACGATTTCAAGGAAGTTGAAGCAAAATGGCAGAAGAAATGGGATGAGGCAGGAGCTTTTAAGGCTGTTGATTTTTCTGACAAGCCTAAGTTCTATGGCCTGGTTGAATTCCCTTATCCTTCAGGAGCAGGTATGCATGTAGGACATATCAAGGCTTATTCCGGTCTTGAGATCATTTCCAGAAAGAGACGCATGCAGGGATATAACGTGCTTTTCCCCATCGGTTTTGATGCTTTCGGCCTTCCTGCGGAAAACTATGCAATAAAGACCGGCGTACATCCCCGTAAGGTTACGGACGACAATATCGCTAAATTCAGCAATCAGCTTAAAAGCGTCGGTTTTTCCTTTGACTGGGACCGCGTGATCGATACTACAGAAGAGGACTACTACAAGTGGACACAGTGGATATTCCTTAAGCTCAATGAAAAAGGACTGGTATTCAGGGATGTTACCAATGTAAACTACTGTCCTTCATGTAAGGTGGTTCTTTCCAATGAGGATTCACAGGGTGGAAAGTGCTATGTCTGCGGTTCTGATGTAGTTCAGAAGACTAAGCCCGTATGGTACCTGCGCATCACAGAATACGCTGAGAAGCTGCTGCAGGGACTTGATGAGGTTGATTACCTGCCCAACATCCGCCAGCAGCAGGTTAACTGGATAGGCAAGTCCAAGGGTGCATTCGTTAATTTCAAGGTTGCAGATAAGGATGATTTCATCAGGGTATATACCACAAGGCCTGATACACTTTTCGGTGCAAGCTTTATGGTTATTGCGCCTGAGCATCCTATCATTGATAAGTATGAGGCACAGATCACCAATATGGATGCCGTAAAGGCTTACAGGACAGAATGTGCAAAGAAGACAGAGTTTGAGCGTACACAGCTTGTAAAGGATAAGACAGGTGTATGCATAGAAGGTCTCCGTGCCATCAATCCTGTTACAAAGAAAGAAATCCCTGTTTACATTTCAGACTACGTAATGATGGGATATGGTACCGGTGCCATAATGGCGGTTCCTGCCCACGACCAGAGAGACTGGGATTTTGCCCATAAGTTCGGTATCGATATCACCCCTGTAATCGAGGGCGGTGACATTGAAAAGGAAGCATATACCGGAGACGGCAAGATGATCAACTCTGACTTCTTAAACGGTATTACCACCAAGGCTGAAGCAATCGACAAGATGCTTGAAGAACTGGCAAAGATGGGCTGCGGTGAGGCAGGAATACAGTACAAGATGAAAGACTGGGCTTTCAACAGACAGCGTTACTGGGGTGAGCCTATTCCTCTGATCCACTGTCCTGAGTGCGGCATCGTGCAGGTTCCTTATGATGAGCTGCCTTTAAGGCTGCCCAAGGTAGAGAAATACGAGCCCGGTACAGACGGTGAGTCGCCTCTTGCAAAGATCGATTCCTTCGTTAACTGCAAGTGCCCTAAGTGCGGCGGCGATGCAAAGAGGGAGACAGATACAATGCCTCAGTGGGCAGGATCATCATGGTATTTCTTAAGGTATATCGACCCTAAGAACGACAAGGCATTTGCTGATCCGGAGAAATTAAAGTACTGGCTGCCTGTTGACTGGTATAACGGCGGTATGGAGCATGTTACCAGACATATGATCTATTCAAGATTCTGGCACAGATTCCTTT
>JAGBLN010000006.1 GCA_017635395.1 Lachnospiraceae bacterium | reverse complement strand
TACCCTATGAGAAATGACATGATGTTGAAGTCTGATTTTAAAAAGTTTTAAAGTTGGTGTATGATGTAGTAATCGATACCAAATCAAAAGCAGTCGGGGGAACCCGTTCTTTAAAAATCCGAGGGAACTAAAACGCTGCCTGATGATAATGTTGCCTTGACTTTATCACCCCCTTGTTTTAATATTACATTGACAAATTGAAGGAGGGAATTCGCCAATGACCAAGACAGAAATTCTTATTGATTCCATTGACAAGGTAAAGCTTTTTGTAAATGAGATCTCCAAATTCGACTGTGATTTTGACCTGATCTCCGGAAGATATGTTATTGATGCAAAGTCTATCATGGGTATATTCAGTCTCGATATTTCCAAACCCATCGAGCTTGATATCCACGAAGAGGACGAGGCTGAAGCCCAGAAGATACTGGATACTATCCAGCCTTACATAGCAAAATAACATCTCTGATAATTTTAAAAAGATACATGAAAAATGCAGTGCTAAAAGCACTGCATTTTTATTTGACACTACCCGATTTAAACTAAATCTCTATGCCGACCGTCTTTACATCATCTCCGTCAACCTTCATTATGGTCCGGCCATCCACTGCGTCAGCCACCATACGGTCTATCTCATCGTTTAAGAAAAGCTCATGCCTGCGGATACGTTTTGCATCAGGATGCGTCACGGGATGCTTTGCCACCCAGATGGTACAGCAATCCTCGTATGGAAGAATTGATGTCTCAAAGGTTCCTATCTTCTCAGCCCGCTCCACTATCTCCTGCTTGTCAAAACCGATCAGCGGCCTGAATACAGGCATGGTGCAGACCTCATTGGTAACAGTCAGTGATGAAAGTGTCTGTGAAGCAACCTGTCCTATAGACTCCCCCGTAACCAATGCCTGACAGTCATTTTTCTTTGCTATCAGTTCTGCTATCCTCATCATGTACCGGCGCATGATTATGGTCAGTTCCTCATGAGGACATTTCTCATATATGTATTTCTGTATCTCCGTAAAATTCACCACATGCAGCCAAATGGTTCCGGCATATTCTGACACCTCGGAAGCCAGGTCCACCACCTTCTGTCTGGCCCTGTCACTGGTATACGGCGGTGCATGGAAATATACTGCATTGAGGACTACGCCCCTCTTCGCGATCATATGGGCTGCCACAGGTGAGTCTATTCCGCCTGACAAAAGCACCATGGCCTTTCCGCCGGTTCCTATGGGCATACCGCCTGCACCGGGGTAAATGATGGAATAGATAAAGATCTGTTCACGGATCTCCACATTCAGCATCACATCGGGATCATGGACATCCACCTTAAGTGTCGGAAATTTTTCCAGCAGCTTCTCACCGACCCTGGCATTCATATCCATGGACTCGATGGGATAATCCTTCCTTGCACGCCTTGCATGCATCTTGAAGCTGAAATTCTTATCCTCGTATACCTCGTCAACATAGCTTATGATCTCATCCGTAAGCTTATCAAATCCTTCATCCTCAAGCACCTTTACGGGGCATATGGATGTTATGCCAAAGACTTTCTGCAGTCTTTCAAGTGCACCATCGTAATCAAAGGGACCTTCTGCCTCCACATGCACGCGTCCTCTTGTCTTGAACACATTAAAGGAACCGTCTATATCCTTTAGTGCCCGCCTTATCTGCTTAAGCAGGGCATCCTCAAAGATATTACGGTTCTTTCCCTTTATCGCTATTTCAGCGTATTTGATTAAAAAAGCCTGAAACATCCTTTCCTCACTGACTCAGCCTGTTCTTTAATTCGGTATACTGCTGCTGGCTGATTGGCAGCAGGTCGCCGTTTCGCATGGTGGCCTGATACCTTTCGATATTCAGCACCTGGTCCAGATTCACTATATATGAGCGGTGGCATCTGAAGAACCTGTCATCCGGCAGTACCTTCTCAAGATCCGATATCTTCATATGTGTCACCAGCTTCTTATCAAGGAGATTGAATTCAACTTCCCTTGCCTGAGATTCGCAGTAAACTATCTCCTTATAATCAACGTTGTAATACTTGCCTTCACAGTTTATCGCTATGCCGTCTTTCTGCGCATGGCTCCTATATGACAGCAGCAACGCCTCCCTTAACTGCTCCTTCTCTACCGGTTTCTTTAAATACCTAAGGGCTCTCACCCGGTATCCGTCCATGGCATATTCGGCAGTCATTGAAATAAAGATTATATCAAGCTTCTCACCAAAGCTCCTTAATCTTTCTGCCGCTTCAATACCGTTCATCCCGGTAGCAAGTATATCAGAAAGCAGACAGTCAAACTGTTCCCCCGGCTTACTAAGCGTCTGAGCCATATGCTCGATGTCATCAAAAGTCCTTATCTCGTAAGATATGCCTTCTTCATCGAGTATCTGCTCCGTCAGCATCTTATTTAGCTGTAGTGAAGTCGCCTCATCATCACAAATTGCTACTCTGAACATAAAATAACACCCCTCATTCAGTAATGTATGGCATCCCCATAATCTGTAATATTATATCACAATTACATTTAACACTCAATCAGCTGTTTTCATCCATATTTTCGTTAGCAGTACCTTTTCCCATAAGATACGGTGTATATATAGGTCCCGGAGCAGAACGTTGTAATACAGGCTTTGGTATCGGCTGGGTATTCTGCAAAGCTGCCCTTGCGTTATTCTCGGCCACAGCTTTTTTTTCACTCTGCTGATGTTCGGGATAGAATATCTGCCTCAGCATATCCAGTATTTCAGTATAATGTTCTATTAATTCCTCATGCTGGTCCCAGATATAAGTGATATCGCCACGCTTCGCCGCCCTTTCCAGTGAGTATGCCATATCCGCCACATCAAGGGCGCCTACCGACTGGCTTGCACCTTTTATTGAATGAGCGGTAACAGCATAATTCTCCATATCCTCATTTTCAAAGTATTCGTCCAGCAGGTTACCCAGATTAGACACCGCATAAGTTTTAAGAAGTTCTATATATCCCTTAACATTACCTGCACAGTTCCGGATACCCGTATCCGTATCGATTCCCTCAAAACGCTCAAGCAACTCCTCCACAGGAAGCGCATCCCAGGGTGTGTTCTTTTCCGCACGCTCTATATCTTCCATACTTGTTCCTGCCGGGAATATTCTTCCTGCAGGCAGCCATCTCTTCAGTATTTCTCCCAGCTGTGCCACCTTTATGGGCTTTGCAATATAATCATTCATGCCGGCGGCGATCAGCTGTTTATCCACGCCCTTTATGGCATTGGCAGTCAGCGCGATTATCGGCACCTTTCTTGCATAGTCGCTGTCTATGGTCCTTATCCTCTGGGTTGCCTCAGCGCCGTCAATATAAGGCATCATATGATCCATAAATATGATATCGTAGCTTACAAGATGCCTGGACACTAGGTCTATGGCCTCCTGGCCGCTGGCAGCAAGTTTCGGTTCTATGCCAAAGAGCTTCAAAAGTTCCTGGGCAACCTGGAGGTTTACTTTATTGTCATCGACTACCAGCACTCTTGCCTTCGGCGCCACAAAATCCGCAGAATAGCCGCCGCCGGGAATTATGTTCTCCAGGCGCTTTATCTCATAATTATCAGGCGCCTCATCTATTATCTTCTGGGGAATGGCCACGGTGAATATAGAGCCCTTATTAAGTTCAGACTCAACACTTATCACGCCGCCCATTTCGTCGGTAAGGTTTTTACTGATGGCAAGGCCTAAGCCCGTACCTTCCACATTCCGGTTCTTCTTAGTATTGACCTGACCGAAAGCAGTAAAGAGCACGTCCATATTTTCCTTAGATATACCAATACCTGTATCTATTACCTGCATGGTAAGTGTTCCCTGGGGAATCGGGAAACCTACAGCTTCTTCCCATGTAACCTTCAAAGTCACGGAGCCTCGGTTCGTAAACTTGATGGCATTATTCATTATATTTATCAGGATCTGTCTTACGCGCTTTTCGTCACCGCCCAAGAGCCTCGGTATATTCTGTGGCATATCCAGACGAAGCTGCAGATTTTTCTCCCTGGCGCGGAGTTCCATCATTGTCACTACATCCTGAAGCATCTCACTGAAATTGTAGGGTTCATCCACTATCTCCAGCTTTCCTGCATCAACCTTCGAGAAATCCAGTATTTCATTTATGATGTAAAGAAGGTTCTCAGATGATCTCTTTATCATCATAATATATTCCTGCTGATCCTTATCCTTTACTGTCCCCTCCATTATCTCAGCAATACCATATATTGCATTCATCGGGGTACGGATCTCATGGCTCATGTTTGCAAGGAAGTTGGACTTTGCCTCCAGAGCCTCCCTGGCAATCTCATTTTTTTCTTCCATCTGCAGCTTGTAACGGTTGATACTGTATGTAATGAATACCATAGCCACACCGGCAAAAGCATACATGGTTATGTACGCAACATACTGTGTCATAGGGAAAAATTCCATTATTGCTTCAGGTCGGAATATCCCCAGTATCACAAGAAGAACCGTAGAAATACCAAAGTATTCTATTATTATCGGCTGATCCAGAAAAAGGGCAATATTTATACCCATAACAAGAAGCATGAATACCAGCATTGCTTCTGTATGCGCAGCTGTACAGATATAGTAAAAGGATGCTATGCCTGTATACATAAGACACCTGATAACCAGTTTCTCCCGTGTAAGACGAAGAGATATGAGGAATACCAGGAGCACCGGAATAAGGCCCAATGCCACATAAAGCGCATTCTCAGGGCCCATGTTTGAGTACACGTAAAAAGCATGCAGAAGCACCGCACAAAGGAACTCAACTATAAAGATTGTGACGTTTGTCCTAAAAGGAAGCATATACTAGTACCTTGTATATTTTCTAAGTTCCGGCAATTCTTTTGAAATCACATCAAGTGTATAATCTATCTCTTCTTTCGTAGTAAAGACAGAAAACGAAAACCTGAGGGTGGAATCCATCAGCGTTTTTTCCAAGCCTATTGCCTGAAGCGTATCTGAAACAGTAGCCTTATGCGTCGCACAGGCGCTTCCTGCTGACACATATATCCCTTTTTCCTCAAGCGCATGCAGCAGCACTTCAGACCTGACTCCCCTAAATGACACGCTTAAGATATGCGGCGCACTTCCCTCCTCCATAGGTCCATTCAGCTGTATGCCTTCAATCTCTGACAGCCTGTCAGCGAAATATTTTTTTATGCTGCGTAAGGATACCTCGTCCTTTTCCATATCACCGCAGAGCTTTTCTGCCGCCAGCGCCAAGCCAGCTATCCCTGGCACGTTTTCTGTTCCGGACCTCATGCCGTTCTGCTGTCCCCCTCCGAATATTACCGGGGCAAGCTTTATTTTCTCATCCACAAACAAAAATCCAACCCCCTTTGGACCGTGGATCTTGTGACCGCTTACGCTCATAAGATCTATTCCCGCACTATGAGGGTATATGGGCAGCTTTCCAAAGCCCTGAACTGCATCCACATGGAATGTCACTCCGGGATACTTTTTCTTAAGCATCCCTCCAATGGTTTCTACGGGCTGAACTGCACCGATCTCGTTGTTTGTATGCATAACGGAAACAAGCACCGTCTTATCATTTATCGCCTTCTCAACACTCTCAGCGGATACATGGCCTTTGCCGTCTACAGGCAGATATGTCACGCTGCAGCCTTCTTCCCTTTCCAGGTATTCCATAGTCCGAAGAACAGCAGGATGCTCTATCTGGGTAGTTATCAGATGATTACCCTGTCGCCGCTTAGCATGTACAGTACCGATAAGCGCCAGGTTATCGCTCTCCGTCCCACCAGAAGTATAAATAATTTCCTGCGGCTTGCATCTAAGTATCTTAGAAAGCGTCTTTCCCGCTTTTCTTAAATAATCCTCAGCGTCTACGCCCTTCCTATGTGCGCTGGATGGATTGCCGTAATCTTCGGTATATATTTTATTCATAAGCTCTGCCACTTCTGGGAACACCCTTGTGGTAGCCGAATTATCAAGATAGATTTCCATTTTGTCCTCTTTTTTAAATCTTTATTCCAAATCCTTATTTCAAATCTTTAATTCAAAGATCATTTTTCAAGCTCATACATAAGAATTGAAAGCATCGTAAGCCCTGCAGTCTCTGTCCTAAGTATCCTGCGCCCAAGGGATATGGGCGTGATTCCCTTTTCTTCGGCAAGCGTTATTTCAGCCTCTGTAAAGCCTCCCTCCGGTCCGATAAATATGCCAACTGTCGGTCTCACTTCATTACCCGCCAGTTCCTTTACCCTGGCTATAAAACCTGCCGTAGCTCCCATTCCTTCCGCCAGTTCGTAAGGAATAGCTGCGACAGACATTTTTTCTGCCTCTGCTACAGCCTCCGAAAATGCCGCCGGCATCGAAACTTCAGGTATAATGCTGCGTTTGCTCTGCTCTGCCGCAGAAGACGCAATCTTCTGCCACCGTTCGCACTTTGAAGCAGCCTTCTTATCATCCAGCTTTACGACACAACGTCCCGTTGCCACCGGAACTATTCTCGACGCCCCCAGCTCAACTGCCTTCTGTACTATCAGGTCCATCTTATCAGACTTAGGGAGTCCCTGGAAAAGAACGATTTCAGCCGGCAGCTCCACGCCTGCCTCCTTTATAAACATAAGCCTGCAGGCAACCTCATCATCCTGAATACTGACTATCTCTGCCCTGTACTCATTATCATCAACGCCGTTGCTTATGCTTATCTCTTCACCGGCTTTCATGCGGAGCACATTCTTTATGTGATTAACATCTTCACCCCGGATAATAATCTCGTTGCCGTTTATATTTTCCGGTTCCGTAAAAAAATGCTGCATTTTAAGTTATCCCTTGTATATGCCCGTCACACTGCGCCATTCTCCCTGAGCTGAAATATCCACCACATCAAAGCCGTTAGCTTTCATGGTATCAGCCACCAGATCTTCTTTTCCCTCAATTATTCCGGAGGTAATGAACACGCCGTTCTTTTTTATGAAACGGACAACAACAGGAGTAAGCGGCACCAGTACATCAGCCAGGATATTTGCGCTCACTATGTCAAAACGGCTTCCGGCATTGCTTTCCAGCACTCTGTCACATACTTCCTCATCTCCGATAACATTTCCTATAATGAGGTCAAAATCGTTCTTGTCTACATGGTTCTGCTCCAGGTTATCTGCCACTGCTGCTATCGCACATTCATCCAGATCAGTTCCTGTTACCCTCTTTGCGCCAAACATCAATGAAAGGATTCCAAGAATGCCGCTGCCCGTACCCACATCCAGCAGCGTCGTGCTGCTGTCAACATGCTTCCTTAACTGCCTTATGCAGAGCTGCGTAGTCTCATGCATTCCTGTTCCGAAAGCAGTACCCGGATCTATATGAAGTATCATCCTGTCCCTGTCTTCCTCCGCTGCAGTTTCCCAGGACGGGATCACCAGTATGTCATCCACATAGAACTGATGAAAATACTGTTTCCAGTTATTGATCCAGTCTATATCCTCTGTTTCAGACACTTCTACATTTCCGGTACCTATATCAAAGAAGGCAGAATTATCATCAAGCACTTCCTTTATCTTAGCCAGTGTTTCTTCTGTAAGAACTTTCTTCTTTGTCTCATCGGCCGGCGCCTCAACAAAGAAGCTTAAATAAGCCCTGCCGTCATCAGGCTGTACATCCGGCAGGATGTCGACAAACATCCTTTCCTTGTCCAGTGCGCTCAGAGGCTGCTTGTCTTCAATCTGGGCACCTTCAAGCCCGCAGTCATACAGGTCGGATATAAGAATATCCTCCGCTTCCTCCGTTGTCTCTATCCTGAATTTAAGCCACTTCATTTTCCTGCTCCTTTATCTTTTAATTGCCTCAAAAATTATCACGCTGCGTTCCATGATACGGTACTCATCAGAATGACGCTCGCCTGTTTCCATTTCTTCCATCTCGTCATCCATCCATCCGGCCATGGGATCGCGTTCATATGTATCCACTACCCGCCTCCAGCTGTAACCTGATTCTGCAGGTAATGCCGGAAGACGCACGGTAAGGGGTTCCCAATATGAATTAATTGCAAGATATACGGCCTGGGATTCCTGCGTCTTTTCATTTTCTCCTGCAAACATCACGCCTATATAATGCGAATCAGCCGCATAATCTCCGTCCCAGGGCTTTGTCCCGTGATTGGACATCTCCGGATAGCCGAAAGAACCGTTCCTGCACTTCTTTCTTATGCAGTCGTGATCCTTGCGAAACTTTATCATATACTTGAAGAAATCAAACAGCTCACCGTTTCTGCTTAAGTCTTCCCAGTTAAGCCATGATATAAAATTATCCTGACAGTATGCATTGTTATTGCCGCCCTGAGAATTACCGAATTCATCTCCCATGTAGAACATAGGCGTTCCCCGGCTGCACAAAAGCACTGCTGCAGCATTCATCACCATTCTCTTACGTAACTTGTTTATCTCCGGATCCGAAGTTTCTCCCTCTACACCGCAGTTCCAGCTCCGATTATCATCCGCTCCGTCCGTATTGTCCCAGTTGTTTTCCTCGTTATGTTTTCTGTCATAAGTATACAGATCATGAAGAGTGAAACCGTCATGACAGGTCAGGAAATTAACCGATGCAGCAGCTCCCCTGTTTTCAGGAAGGTACATATCAGGAGATCCCATTATCCTGCATGCAGCTGCAACAGCATAACCATTATCACCTTTCAAGAACGACCTCAGGTCGTCGCGGTATCTTCCGTTCCATTCTACCCATCTGTTCCATGAAGGGAAAGATCCCACCTGATAGAGACCGCCTGCATCCCAAGCTTCGGCTATAAGCTTTACACCACCAAGAATAGGGTCAAATGCCAGTCCCTGCAGCAAAGGCGGCTTGCTCATTGGGGATCCGTCCTCATTGCGGCCCAGTATAGTTGCAAGATCGAATCTGAAACCGTCCACATGGTAAACAGTCACCCAGTACCTTAAGCAGTCCATGATAAGACGCTGCACGATAGGATGATTACAGTTAAGGGTATTTCCGCAGCCGCTGAAATTATAATACTTTCCATCCGGCGTAAGCATGTAATAAATATTATTGTCTATACCTTTAAAACTAAAGGACGGGCCTCTCTCATCGCCTTCTGCCGTGTGGTTAAATACAACATCCAGCAGCACGTCTATCCCGTGCTCATGGCATACCTTGACAAGTTTTTTAAGCTCCGTACCTTCCCTGTTATATTCGGTGTCTGCCGCATAACTGGTATTAGGCGCAAAGAAACATACTGTATTGTATCCCCAGTAATCTATAAGTTCCCTGCCGTAGAAATCCCTATGAGGAAGAGTCTCGTCAAACTCAAATACGGGCATCAGCTCAATGGCAGTAACTCCCAAGCGCTCAAGGTAAGGAAGCTTTTCCATTATGCCTTCAAATGTTCCGTGATGTTCAACACCTGATGATCCGGCCTGGGTAAAGCCCCTTACATGCATTTCATAAATTATAAGGTCTTCCATCTGGTTGGCAGAGTTGCCCTGCACGCCCCAATCAAAATCGTTCCTTACAACCCGGCCCTTGTATAGCCCCACATTATGTGAGCCCCACTTACTCTGTCCCGTCACAGCCCTTGCATACGGATCCAGTACTACATTGTTTTTATCAAACAACAGTCCTTTTTTCGGATCATAGGGGCCGTCAAAACGATATGCATACTCAAATTCCTCAATATCAAGATCAAAAACTATCATTGACCAGACGTTGCCGATACGGTATTTCTCCGGAAAAGGAAGGACAGCATAAGGTTCATCCGCTTCCCTCTTGTACAACAGCAGCTCACAGTATGTTGCCTGGTTTGAAAAAATAGTGAAATTAACACCGCTTGGAATGGCAGTTGCCCCGTTTATCTCATAAAAACCGGGCCTTACATCAAAGCCCGATATTTTATCATAGGGCCTCATATGTACATGCCCGTATATGGATGCAGACGCAGGCACTGATATCATGCTTTTCGCCGTATCAAGTATTGCAGCAGCACTTTTGTCCCTGTCTGAAACCTTTTTTTCGGTTTTACCTTTTTTCTGTGCCATAGGCAGCCCCCAGCATATTTCTGTATTTCATTTCGGCGATAACCCAGTCCTCCTCATTATCTATATCCTGAACCTCGGTTTCAGGAACAATAAGAGGCGCATAGGTTTCGACGTTAAAATCAGTTCCACTGACCTTGTAAAAATAGAACTGACCACAGTCGTGATAAACAGGCTCCAGGTCCTGAGACCTGGCAGTTCGGAATTCAGGATACTGATATACAAGTTTGCCATCCCGTATGACATTTGCACGCTGAGGAGGGAAAGAAAACCTCACAACAGGCATGACAGCGTCCGCATCCGATGACAGCAGAAGCTCGTATGCCGCCTTCAGTTTCTGCGCCGTAACAAACGGTGCCGTAGGATAAATACAGCAAAGTTCGCTAAAGCTTTTCCCCTGTTTTTCATAACTGACAAGAACTTCCTTCAGTACGTCTGCTGTTGTCGCATGATCCCCCGATGTAGCTTCACTACGCATAAAAGGAATCTGAGCACCGGCAGTCCTGGCTATGTCTGCTATCTCCTGACTGTCCGTGCTTACCATCACCTCATCGAATAATCCGCTTTCAAGGGCAGCCGCAATCGAATAACATATTATGGGTTTTCCGCAGAAATCCCGTATATTCTTTCCTTTAATTCTCTTTGAACCGCCTCTTGCGGTTACCACTGCTATACAGCCCATTTCACAATCCTCATACTAAAGCAGATTCAAAATTTCCTTATCACACAAATCGAGTAGGGAGGTACATCCGCCCTACTCGATATGCATCAGTAATTCATCATAGCGTGCATACTGTGTGTCATTTTAATTACCAGTAGCCACCTGTATCTGCACTTCTACAGACCCTTCACGGGCATTCTGTTCTGCCTGCTCTACATTCATCATGCCCTCTACCCATTCCTTCTGAAGCTTTGAATCCTTTGAATCAGGTCCAAAAGCACCATTTATCATTGCCTCAGTCTCTTCATTTTCCTTGGCGGCTTTTACGCCATTCATCATATCCTTTGAGAAAGCCTCATTTTCATCCTGCTTTGCGCCGATCTCGCTTTCCTTGGCCTCTACTGCCTTATCGTAGTCCTGCTTAGAAACTATACCGTCCCGATACATCTGCTCCAGTTTGCTGTCACTTAAGCCAGTCATCGATACCTCGGCAGCCTCTCTGTCTTCCTCATTCTCCTTGATCTCTTCACGGATCTCCGAACGCCTCTCGGCACGTTCCTCATTAGCTCTGCGAAGCATCTCAGCTTTTGATTCATCAGCGGCAGCACTTTCGTCTGCTGCATTCACTTCAGCAACTTTACCTGCTTCATCAGCCTTTTCCTCATCCTCAGCCCCGGTCACAGCCTCATTCTTATTGCCTTTGTCAATAACAATGCCGCCGGCAGAAAGCTCAGCCGCAGCCTTATCAACTTCTACGGTATCACCGTCCTCGGAAACAGACACTACATCCTTGTTAAGTGCCGCTGCCCTTTCAGCTGACTTGTCAGTCTTTAACTCCTGACCATGGTCAAGATTCTTTTCCGGCTTTTCAGCCTGGGTAACCGGCTTATTAAGTTCAACTGTATTTCCGCCCTTTATAAAAGTCGGGTTAACAGCCGGTGAACTGGCATTTATAGGTGATATATTCATAAGCGACGCCTCCTTCCATGGATACATTTGCGCTCAGCACAGCTGAACAGTACACATTCAGCCATAAAAACAGATACCTATTGTCACTTTATCACATTTTTTAATGTTTTTCCACAAAAAAAATGTATTTTATTTGCATTTTTTCATTATTTTCAACAACTGTTCCGTTGTCATATGCAAAACGGGATGAACCATACCTGGTGCCATCTCATTTAACGGTTCCAGTACAAAATCCCTGTTCTGCATATCCGGATGAGGAACCGACAGCCGGTCCGTATCTATTACATCATGGTCATAATATATAATGTCCAGGTCCAGCGTCCTGTCCCCCCAGTGCACTTCACGGCTCCGTCCAAAGCTCTTCTCTACTGAATGCAGGCAGTCAAGCAGTTCCTCCGGCTCGTAAAAAGTTTCAGCCATCAGCATTCCGTTATAAAACTTATTCTTAGCCACGCCGCCATAGGGTTCCGTAACGATATCACTGGATTTTTTTATGATTTCTATCTCCGGATCATCGGACAGGAGTTTTACGGCACCTTCTATTATTTCAGGGCTTTCAAGAACTTTTCCGTCCATCTCATATCCCATACTTGAACCGTAGGCTATGAAAACCTTATGCCTTCCACGGCTCATTTTCACAGACACAGATCCGAAGTTTGCGTTAATCGGCGCGTCCGGCTTTCTCATCTCTATGGTGATGCTGTTTATCATTTTGTAATTGGACAGAATATGGACTATAAGATGCCTTGTAGCCGCCTCTATGAGGTCATAGCTCCCAGCCTGCATTTCCTTTACCATCACCTCGCAAAGCTCCGCATAGCTTACCGTATCATTCAGATCATCCGTTCTGCCTGCTTTTCCCAACGGAAGCTCAATGACAGCATTAATGTAGAAATACTGCCCCTCTTTCTTTTCGCTCTGCAGCACGCCATGATTGGCGAACACCTTTAAATTTTCTATCCTTATCTCATCCAAGCTTCGTCAATGCCTCTTATCGAATCACCAAGGCTCTACTATTTCAGCACGCTTAACACACTATGCCTGCGTATGCTCAGCCATTACGGCTTCTAACATCTTTATTACTCTGTAATTTTCTTTTACGTCATGTACCCTGATATGATCGATTCCCTGCAAAAACGCATACGCGGTAAGAGCCAGGGTTCCTTCCAGCCTCTCATCAACAGGAAGGCCCAGGGTATTTCCTATCACCGATTTTCTGGATACTCCCAGCAGCACCGGAAAGCCTTCTTTCTTAAGCTCTGCCACATGCTTTATAAGGGCCAGGCATTCATTTGTATCCATGCCAAAACCGATTCCCGGATCAAGAATAATATTCTCACGTGCTATGCCAGCAGCCTGAAGTTCATCCTTTTTTGCCATAAGTCCGGCAGACACGTTCTGGATATTCACATCATTTTTGCGTTCATTAAGATTTTTTATGATTCCAGCAGAAATGTCAAATACAGCAGACGGGTTATGTGAAAGACAATACCTGCAGTTTCTTTCTGCCAGCAGCGGTATCATCTCCGGATCAGCCGCAGCAGAAATATCATTTACGATGTCTGCTCCCGCATCAAGCGCAGCCCTTGCAGTTTTTGCCTTATATGTATCTATAGAAATAACAGCATCCGGAATCTTCTTCCTGACTGCCTCTATTACCGGCACAACTCTTTGTATTTCTTCCTCAGCAGAGACGATCCCCGCCCCCGGCCTTGTGGATTCACCGCCTATGTCTATTATATCCGCACCATCTTCAAGCATTTTTTCAGCATGGCCTGCAGCCGCATCGGTCAGTGCAAACTTTCCGCCATCCGAAAAAGAATCAGGTGTTACATTTAACACTCCCCATATCTTCATAGTACTTTTCCTCAGACTTTAAGTAACTCTGTAACTTCTGTGCAGAGCTTTTCATCATCCTTAAATAATCCACGCTTTTCAACAGTGACAGTCCGTGTTCCCGGCTTTTTCACTCCACGCATGGTCATGCACATATGCTCTGCGCTTATGATTACCATAACGCCTTTCGGTGCAAGTTCTCCATCATCCATTATCGCATCGGCTATCTGTGCAGTCATATGTTCCTGTATCTGCAGACGCTTTGCATAGACCTCCACAGTCCGCGCAAGCTTGCTTATACCGGTCACCTTGCCATCCGGAATATAGGCTATATGAACAGTGCCAAAGAAAGGCAGCATATGATGTTCACATAAAGAATAAAACGGAATATCACGCTCAAGTACCACGCCTTTTGAGTCGGATTCAAAAACCCTGCTCAAATGAGTATGAGGATCATCATCCATCCCTGACATAAGCTCTGTATACATCCTCGCTACACGGCATGGTGTTTCTTTTAATCCGTCTCTATTAGGATCTTCGCCTATCGCTTCCAGCAAAAGCTTTACCGCTTCAGCCGCTTTTTTTTCATCTACCATTTCATGCCTCCAATGCAACGGCTATTTTTCATAAGCCGTCTTAAATCTCCAAAGCCAGGACAGGGATCCCGATGCAATTATCGGGCAGCCGTCATTCATTTCTGACAGGATATAAGCTGTCTCAAGGGCTTCCTCAATGCTGTCTGCTGCAGTCACATTCTCAATATAGCCGCATGCTTCTTTAGCCAGCTCATATGAAGGAAGCGCCCGTTCATTTTCTGGCGGAGTCACCGTTACGATACTTATCGCACACTCCGACAAAATCTTTAATATTTTATCATATTCCTTATCTTTAAGAACCCCCAGTATAAATACAGACTTTTTATCCGGGAAATAAATTTCCAGCGACTCCTTAAGCCTGCATGCCGCATCAGGATTGTGTGCACCATCAGCTATTACATAAGGTTTCTTCCCCAATATTGAAAATCGGCCAAACCATTCCGTAGTTTCAAGTCCTGTCCGTAAAGCTTTGTCGGATATTTCAAAACCCTTTTCTGACAGAATATCCAGCGCCGCCACTGCAGCCGCAGCATTTTCCGGCTGATTAAGACCTGCAAGACTTATAGCCAGCCCTTTATGAGCCCCTGCATCAAATTTCTGTTTTTTTATGGAATACCTGATTTTTTCAGGAGCCGCGAAATGAATATCCGCCTCCTTTTCCATACTTCTTTCAGAAAGTACCCTTTTCACTTCGTCATGCTGGATACCGCTCACTACGGAAGTACCTTCTTTTATTATCGCACTCTTGCAGTCAGCTATTTCCTCAAGCGTCCCCCCAAGTATCCTTTTATGGTCAAGATCAATATGGGCAAAAACAGTAACCAAAGGCGCCGGAATAACATTTGTGGAATCATCCCTGCCGCCAAGCCCACATTCCATCACCACAATGTCACATTCTTTTTCCTTGAAATAAAGCAGTGCCAAAGCGGTTTCTGTTTCAAAAACAGTAGGCCGAGAAAGTCCCTCTGCCACCATTTCGTCTGATGCTTTCTTTACGTCTGTCAGAATCCGGCAGAAATCCTTTTTTGATACAGGATGCCCGTTTATCTGTATCTTCTCTCTTGGAAATGCGATATGCGGTGAAAAAAATCTGCCGGTCTTGTAACCGGCCGTTTTCAGAACTGTTGAAATATATGCAAGTATGGATCCCTTGCCGTTAGTCCCTGCTATATGGACAAACTCAAGCGACTTTTCGGGACTTCCCAGCCGCCTTAAAAGTTCCCTTATGCTGTCCAGCCCCAGTACCATTCCCGATACGGATATCTCATCCATATAAAGGGCTGCTTCATTTTCCGTCAGAATCTTTTCTTCACTCATTTCAGTATGGTTTTATGAGTCCATCATGCCGTCTGCGCCAATGTCTATGCCGTTTCCTATATCCAGCATATTGACGGTCCGTCTCTTTATCCTAGCTTTTTCCGATGCCGCAAGAATAAAATCCTTTATCTCCTGGGCATTCTTTACATGGCTAATGTACAGTTCCTTATCCGTGGTATCACCCGTATAGCATTTCACTGTGCCAAGCCCCATCAGCCTCTCTCCAAAGGTCCTTATGAGCTCCACATCCTGCACCTTGTACATATAGCAGTCGTTCTGTGTCTTTTTAAGGACCCCTGCATCAATCCTGATGAGATCGTCCTTTATGGTATATGTAGTAAATGTCCAGGGCAGTCCCAGAAACATAAGCCTTTTTTTCTCACGGTACTCAGCCATGCTAATCCTCCATCCATTGCTACGTTTCCGACAGATTCTCGGATGCCGGTTCCCTTAAGCAGCCTCTTCGCTCCAAGCTAATGCCTAAGCTACTTAGGCATATACTGCTCATTATCATTTTCATCCTTCTTGAGCGAAAGGCGCGCAAGATAATCAATAACCTCCTGATTCTGCTCAGGCGACCTGCAGCCATAAAGGACATACTGGTCAGTCCGTTCCTTACGTATTATCTTTCCCTTCATACGAATCTGCTGCCCGCCCCTGTCATTGAATGTACAGGTAACGCCGGTTCCCATGGTGATCTGTACCCTCTTCTTGGGATCAAGAACAAAAGCAAAACCGCTGGGGCTCACATCCTTAAGGGTAGTGAACACCTGATCCACCACACCTTCAATGCTGAATACAGCCGGCTGCCATACATAAGTACGCTTCTCACCACGCCTGTTCTCTATACCGGTAGTCATTGAACTTACTATCCTGTGGTATACCAGGCCGTCTTTCCTCACTGTTGCGATATGACAGTTCTTAAAAGTCCAGTTGTTTCCCTCCGCGTCCGTAGCCTGCAGATGTATACGAATGTTTTCACCTGCGAAATTCACCCTGACGCCTTTATGCATAAAAGGAATAACAAGCAGTCCCTTATTACCGGACTGCATGACACGTGAAACGAACTTGGCCTGCATGTCGCCGCCATTGTTCACAGTTATCTGTACTTTTGTCCCCATCGAAATATCAGCAAAATTCATACGGTTATTTTACCACATTTTGGCAAATTTATTTTACAGTTACTTTATATATCCTTGCCTCGAATGCATCAATGTCCGCTTTTATGATACCTTCTTTTGAATTAAGTTTCTGTGTTTTCTTTGCCTTTGAACCGCCATAGGCTTTCCAGTTAGTATCTGCCACAAGCTCCCACTGTTCGTCCTTGATCTTTGCCGCCTTCTTTGTCTTTTTTGTCTTTTCCTCGGATGTATCAGTTTTTTCCTCATCCTTCTCTTCAGGGAGCTTTACTGCCGTAAATTCAAAATCCTCCACAGCCTTATCCGAGAAATTAAGCACTGCCGCATATCCGCCCTTCTTATCATTCCTCTTCATTACGAACAGCACCCTGCCGTCCTGCTCGCAATGGAGCCATTCAAACTGTCCCGGCTCATACTCATCCTCGTAAAAAGCGGGATTCTCTGCATATAGCCTATTCAATTCGCAAAGAAGCGCATACAGGCCTTTATTTCTTGAATTCTTTAAAAGATCAAACTCAACTTCCCTGCTCTCATTCCACTCAGTCTCTTCGCCGACTTCATTGCCCATGAACTGGAGCTTTTTCCCGGGGTGCATCATCATATAAACATAGTAAGCCCTCAGCTGTGCAAACTTTTCTTCTTCCGTTCCGGGGATCTTATTTAATATGGTGCCGCGTCCGCCCACCACTTCATCATGGGAAAGCGAAAGGATAAAACGCTCATTGTAGAAATACCACATGGAGAAAGTCATCTTATGGTACTCCCTTGCCCTTGCTTCGGGATCAAGCCCCATGAAGTACAGACTGTCGTACATCCAGCCCATATTCCATTTATAATCAAATCCAAGTCCGCCATCCTCGACAGGCTTCGTTACACCGCCCTGCCAGGATGAAGAATCCTCTGCGAAAAGGATCACATCGGGATACATTTCCTTAAGTGTCTTATTTAATGTTCTGATAAAGTGACGTCCGGATCCGTTCTCACCCCGGTTCTCCTCACCGCCATTATAGATCAAACAGCTTACCGCATCCGTCCTAAGTCCGTCAAAGTGGAATTCCTTTATCCAGTAGTTGGCCGCAGACATAAGGAAACTAGACACCTCGCCCCTTGCATGATTGAATATGCAGGTGCCCCACTGGCTGCCCATCTGTTCATTCTCATACAAAGCAGTTGAGTCATATCTCTTCAGTGCGAAATCATCTATTGCAAAATGCACAGGCACATAGTCCATTATCACGCCTATGCCCGCCTTATGGCACTCATTTATAAAATACTTGAGATCGTCAGCATTTCCATACCTGCAGGTAGGCGCAAAGAAACCGGTAACCTGGTAGCCCCAGGATCCGTCAAAAGGATACTCGCACAGCGGCATAAGCTCAATATGTGTAAAGCCGCTTTTCTTTACATGCTCCGTAACAGGCTTTGCCAGTTCACGGTAGTTAAACCAGCCGTTTTCCTTATCCTTGGGATTCCTTTTAAATGCTCCCATATGCATCTCGTATACAGCCATAGGACCGTCTATACAGAGGCTCCTCTTTTTCATCCACTCTGCATCATCAAAGACAAAGCCTTTGGACGAACTTATCTTTGATGCGCTGCCGGGACGGAGTTCAGCCTCGAAAGCATAAGGATCCGCATGCTCCATGCGGTATCCGTTTGCACCGTATATAACATACTTATACATCATCCCCGGCTTTGCCTTTTTTGACTCGAAGCTCCATATGCCTCTGTCATCCCTTGTCATAGGCTCTTCCTGCCAGGAATTAAACTCGCCGAAAATATTCACTCCGGATGCTGAGGGTGCATAAGTCCTGAATACTGTACCCGACTTCCCCGCATGTGCTCCCAGATACTCATATGCATCCGTACATGTTCCCTCATAAAATCCTTTAAGTTCTTCTTTTTTCATAGTGCCTCCAAAATTAATCATTATTTATAGTTACAAAGCCCACCCTCACGTTATTCCACAGTTCATCATTAACCGTTATGGAATAAGTTCCCAGCAGGTCTGTATAATAACTTCCGCCTATATCATAATATTTTGTAACTGCCTCAAGCACGCTTGATGCGTCACCGTTCTCTACATCCGTCTCTGCAAGGGACATCATATAGGCATGGGCAGTATACTCCCTTTCAACCATTTCTTTCATGAGCTCCTCATCCAGCCCCGTATTCTTTTTTGCCTTATCAGACAGTTCCGAGTACATCTTTTCAGCATCATAGTCAGCATCTGCAAGTTCATCAGCCCCAAGGGAAAAACCGTTTTTCTCCGCCTCCAATTCGTAAAGTGTATCCCTTATGCAATAGTCCAGGGCCGCATCCCGCGCCAGGTCTGAAACATATCCCGAGTTACTGCCGTCCTGGTTCATGTACAGATTCCAATAAGCCTTTGGATCATCCGCATCATAATTAAGGGCGGTGATATTTCCCTCCGTCTCAGCTTTGTAGATGTAATATCCCAGTTCTTTTAATGTTACATCTGTGACCAGTGTATCTGTCCCAGATTCTGCAGCAGTAGCTTCGTCCCCTGCGGTTCCCGTCTGTTCTATGCTCACTATAACACTGTCCGTATGTGCGGATGTATCCAGCTTTATCGCCCTCCTGTACAGCAGGGTTGCTATCATAACTATCGCAACACTGAATATGATAGGCCTGTAAAGCTTTATCATACGTCCCGGTCTGGCAGCCCCGGTCATACCGCTCTTTGCCACTTCAGGCTTTATATCACCGCACAGACTGTCCCTTATGTTCCTGTCTGTCCTCGGCGACTTGCCATCCTTGATATAACGGAAAGTATACTCAGTATCATTTACCGCAGCATTCTGTTCCCTGCTTTTTCCTTTTTCGATCACATCTATCATAGGATTCTTTAATGTTCAAACTGGCTTTTGTAAAGCGTCTTATAAAATCCGCCTGCTGCCAGGAGTTCCTCATGTTTTCCCTGCTCTATTATATTACCATCTCTCATGACAAGTATGCAGTCAGCGTTTTTTATAGTGGACAATCTGTGCGCTACAATAAAGCTTGTCCGTCCCTGCATCATCTCCGCAAAAGCATCCTGTATCTTAAGCTCTGTTCTGGTATCGATAGAACTGGTTGCCTCATCAAGGATAAGCATAGGCGGAAGCGTAAGCATAATTCTTGATATACATATAAGCTGCTTCTGTCCCTGCGACAGGGCTCCGCCGTCCTCGCCTATAACCGTATCATATCCGTTTTCAAGCTGCTTTATAAATGAATGGGCATGCGCATTTCTGCAGGCCCGTATCATTTCCTCTTCACTTGCTTCAGGCTTTCCCATGATTATGTTTTCCCTGATCGTCCCGGGCTTAAGCCAGGTATCCTGAAGGACCATGCCATATTCTTTACGCAGGGCACTTTTTTCCACACTCTTTATATCAGTTCCGTCCACCAGTATACTTCCGGAATCCACATCATAGAAACGCATGAGCAGATTTATCAGTGTGGTCTTACCGCAGCCCGTAGGTCCGACTATCGCATACCGTTCACCCGGATGTGCATGGATATTTACGTTTTTAAGCAGTTCTTTATTTTTATCGTAAGAAAAAGATACATCCTTTAGTTCCACTTCACCTTTTGTAGAAAACTCCGTAACGAGAGCCTCACTGTCTTCATCTGTTTTCTCATCAATGAGCTCAAACAGACGGCCTGCGCAGGCAAGTGCATTCTGAAGTTCCGTAACCACCCCGGATATTTCATTAAAGGGCTTTGTATACTGGTTTGCATATCCTAAAACAGCAGTCAATGCGCCCACGCTCATTTCGCCGCCGACAACAAGTATGGCCCCGAATATAGCCACACAGGCGTAGATCATGTTATTGATAAACCTTGTAGACGGATTGGTCAGGGACGATACAAAAGTTGCTTTTAAAGAGGCCTTTGCCAGTACATCATTATTTGCATCAAAATCTTCCGCCGCTTCACCTTCTGCCGAAAAGGCGATCATGAGTTTTTCCTGCTCTATCATTTCCGTAATGATCGATGTCTGCTCGCCACGTTTTTCCGACTGCTCCTTAAAGAATTTAAAGGATGATGATGCAATGAAGGAAGCCACAAGAATAGAAAGTGGCGTCATCACCACCACCAGAATGGTGATCCTCACATCTATGGTTAACATCATTACAAGGGTTCCGATTATGGTAATTAGTCCTGTAAAGAACTGCGTAAAGCCAAGCAGCAGCCCGTCAGAAAACTGATCCGCATCAGAGATCACTCTGTTGACCGTCTCTCCCGTTCTATGCGCATCATGGTATGCGATAGAAAGTGCATTTGCTTTTTTTATGGAATCATTTCTTATGTCCCTTACGGTGCTGTATGCCACATGATTATTGCAGGCGTTGGTTATCCACTGGGACACGGCGCAGACTGCAATTATCGCTGCCATTTCCATCAGGATAAGCTTTAAGCCGTCAAAGTCAACATTGCCCTTTGTCACGATCAGATCCACAGCATTACCTGTAAGCACAGGAAGATAAAGTGCCAGCACTGATGAGATACCCGCAAAAATAAAAGCCGCGATCAGGAAAAAAATATATCTTCGCAGGTAATGCAGGATACGCCTTATGATACGGAGATTTTCCGACACCGTATATTTTTGCTGTTTTTTCTTCGAATCCTTCATTCTCTTATCTTAATTTTGTGACTCGTATATCTCCCTGTACACAGAGCAGTTTTCCAGAAGCTCTTCATGGGTTCCCTGTCCCACTGCCCTGCCTTCGTCCAGAACGATTATCTTATCCGCATGCATTATGGATGCGGTACGCTGCGAAACAATAAATACCGTAGGTGCCGGTTCCATTGCCTTCAGATTCTTTCTGAGTGCTGCATCCGTTGCATAATCAAGCGCTGATGTGCTGTCATCCAGTATAAGTATCCCCGGTTTCTTTAACAGTGCTCTTGCTATACATAGACGCTGTCTCTGTCCGCCGGAAAAATCGGTTCCGTCATGGGATACCATATAATCAAGTGCGCCCTCTTTACCCTTTACTATCTCGTAAGCCTCTGCAGTTTTCAGTGCTGCATATATTTCATCATCAGAAATCCCTTCTGTGCCAAGCTGCATATTTTTTCTTATGCTTCCTGAAAGCAGCACAGATTTCTGTGGTACTACGGCAATCCGCTTTCTCAGAGAGCTGTACTTATATTCCCTTACATCAGTACCGTCCACTCTAATGCTCCCGTCACAGACATCATAAAATCTCGATATAAGATTAATAAGCGTAGTCTTTCCTGAACCTGTACCGCCTATCACGCCGACAGTTTCTCCCGGCATAACAGAAAATGTTATACCTTCAATAGCCTTCTCATTTGAATTTCCGTACCTTACCGCACAGTTTTCAAAGTCTACCCTGCAGGCAGCACCGGACCATTCCTTATCCAATGTGCCTTCTGTCATTGATGATTTGGTATTTAACAGCGCCGCTATCCTGTCGGCACAGGCTAGTGACCTTGTGATCAGCACTATCATGTTTGCAAGCTTGATAAGCTCCACAAGTATCTGTGACATGTAATTTATGAGTGCAACAACAGAGCCCTGGGTAAGCGCTCCCGTATCCACACTCACTGCACCGCTCCATATAAGCCATACAGTAGCTGCGTTTATCATTACGAATGTCACAGGGTTCATAAGCGCTGATATCTTACCTGTTTTCAACTGAAGCTGCACAAGATCACCATTTGCGTCTGAAAACTCTTTCTGCATGCTGTTTTCCAGGCCAAAGGCGCGGATAACGCGCACGCCGTTTAAAGAGCTCCGCAGTGATAAGGTTACTTTGTCCAGCTTACCCTGAACACTTCTGTGCATAGGAGCAGTGATGAACATCACGCCATAGACCACGACTGCCAGAAGGATCACTGTAAGTACAAATATTCCTGCCGCTTTCAGGTCAATAAAGAAAGACATGATGACTGCACCGAATACAACAAAGGGTGAACGTAACAGCAGACGCAGACTCATGTTTATCCCGTTCTGAAGGGTATTTATATCACCTGTCATTCTTGTGATCATTGTGGATGTGCCGATATTATCGATCTCAGAATACGAAAGAGACATTATGTTTTTGAATACATCACGCTTGATAGCAGCGGATGCAAAAACCGCAGCCTTGGCAGAAAAATACTGTGCCGCAAGCGAACATACAAGACCAATAAGACCAAGTGCCACCATCAGCGCACCGTTCCTAATGATGTAGCCCGCATCCTTATCTGCCACGCCTACGTCAATTATCCGGCGTACCAGCAGAGGAATAAAAAGCTCAAATGATGCTTCAAGCAGTTTGAACAACGGCCCAAGCACACATTCGAGCTTATAGTTTTTCAGATATTTTAATAAATGTTTCAAAATCCGGGTACCATTACGGAAGCGGCTATTCTTTCAGCATTAGCCTTATCCGTAAGCACTTCCAGAAGCTTTAAGCCGAAATCAACGCTTGTTCCCATTCCCCTGGAAGTTATTATATTTCCTGATACAACTACACTGTCGGTAAGCTTGTTTGCACCTTCAAGCGCTGCTTCCATCCCACCGTAGCAGGTTGCGTCATGTCCTTTAAGGATTCCCATCCTGCCAAGTATGGTAGGTGCCGCACATATGGCTGCGATATATTTCCCTGACTCGTTAAACTCAGCAATCTTATCGGTAAGGGCTTTGCAGGCCTCAAGGTTCTGATGGCCAAGCTTTCCACCAGGAAGGACTATCATATCCACGCTGTCAAAATCAAGCGCTGAAATCTTTATATCAGCCTTGATGTCGATATTGTGGGATCCGTGTATAGTAAGGTCATCACTTATGGAAACAGTAACTGTATCGATGCCGCCCCTGCGAAGTATATCCACAGGCGTCAGTGCTTCAATCTCTTCAAATCCATCTGCAAAGAAAATTGCAACCTTGCTCATATGCTGCTCCTTTCGTAGAAAAAAATTCTTTTTACATTTTATACGAATTGCTTCGCAATTCGTCCCTGCATTCGCAATCCGTGGGGTTCCCCCACTACTTGCTCATGCAGGGTGCGCCCAAAGTAATTTGCGCCATTGCAAACAAGTTTGCATGGCGCCATTCACTTTTGACGCTTAAAATTACATCTTTTTAATCCTGTCAATAGCCTCTACTGTATTCTCGTAGCTGCC
The DNA here is from genome assembly GCA_017635395.1 of Lachnospiraceae bacterium. Lineage (GTDB taxonomy): Bacteria > Bacillota > Clostridia > Lachnospirales > Lachnospiraceae > NK4A136. The sequence goes on along the minus strand of JAGBLN010000006.1, from coordinate 1,343 downwards.
GAATGCAGTCAGGCGGAAATAGTGCTCACCGCTTGGACCGAAACCGGATCCGGGTGTACCTACTACATTGGCTTCCTCAAGAAGCTTGTCGAAGAACTCCCAACTAGTCATATTGTCAGGTGTCCTGAGCCAGATGTAAGGTGCATTCACGCCTCCGTATACTTCATAGCCCGCTTCCTTAAGGCCGTTAGAAATGTAAGCGGCATTTCTCATATAGTAAGCTACCTGTTCAGCAAGCTGCTTCTTTCCTTCTGCGGAATAAACAGCCTCGCCCGCCTTCTGGATGATGTAAGGCGCACCGTTATACTTTGTACCATGGCGTCTTGCCCAGAGTGAATGAAGCTGAACATCACCGCACTTAAGATCCTTAGGTATTACGGTATAGCCGAGACGGACACCTGTGAAGCCTGCATTCTTTGAGAATGAATGAATCTCAATTGCACAGGTTCTTGCGCCTTCACACTCATATATGCTGTGAGGAATATTATCTTCGCTGATGTATGCTTCATAAGCAGCATCATAAATGATAACTGCCCCAACTTTATTTGCATAATCAACCCACTCCTGAAGGGCAGATTTTGTTATTACTCCGCCGGTAGGATTGTTAGGGAAGCAGAGATAGATAATGTCAGTTGTCTCTGCGGGAATCTCAGGCATGAAGTTGTTCTCTGCCGTGCAGGGCATATAGATCACATCAGACCAGGTCTCGCTTGCCTCATCAAATACTCCGGTCCTGCCTGCCATAACATTGGTATCAACATACACAGGATAAACAGGATCGCAGACTGCAACCTTGCATTCCTTTGCAAATATCTCCTGGATATTTCCGCAGTCTCCCTTAGCTCCGTCAGAGATAAATATCTCATCGTCTGCTATATCGCAGCCCCTTGCCCTATAATCATTCTCCGCTGCAGCTTTTCTTAAGAATTCATATCCAAGGTCCGGTGCATAGCCATGGAAAGTCTCTGCATCAGCCATCTCGTCAACAGCCTTGTGAAGAGCATCAATAAGAACCGGTGCCAGAGGCTGTGTAACATCCCCTATGGACAGTCGTATTATCTTCTTGTCAGGATTTGCAGCCTGAAATGCCTTTTGCTTGTTTGCTACTGTTGAAAACAGGTAGCTGCCGCGCAGTTTTAAGTAGTCTGAATTAGCCTTGAACATTTTTCTCTCCTTTTCTTATGTATGCCTATATATCATTTTTATAGTAAGCGAAATTAATAATTTCGCTTACTATAAGCCTCCGGCAGGATGCGCACGGATTTTGTAAGGAAATTTGCCGCTTTCAGCGGCCAAAATCCGGCGCAGCAAACGCCAAAACGAAAAGATTTTTGGCGTTTGCT
>JAGBLN010000049.1 GCA_017635395.1 Lachnospiraceae bacterium | reverse complement strand
TGCTCTGCTCTGCTCTGCTCTGCTCTAAGGAGCGTAGTTCTATGACCCATGGCTGTCAAGCCCCTTTCTTCGAAATTCTTTGATGATTGCTTCCACTTGCTCCTTACCGGATATTACAATTAAGTATAGCAAAAATGCAGTCCAAAACCAACGAAATTCTCATGAATTTCACTTCAGCTTCTACCTGTCGTTCCAAAACCCCCGCGGTCGGAAGCACCAAGGTGCTCTGCTTCTTCAAACTCTATCCTCGGCTGATTTTCCATAATTCTAAACTGGCATATCCGGTCATTCACATGGATTTCCGTATCCCTCACGGCAAGGGCAGGCATGAACCACTGGTCATTATCACCGCAATAGGAAGAATCCACGACACCGCAGTGATTTGTCTGTATTATGCCAAAATTCTTAAAAGTAGAGCTTCTGGGAACAATATGAGCCTCATAACCTTCCGGAAGCTGCATAGCCACGCCAAGCGGAATAAGTTTCCATTCTCCCTTCTTCAGGCTGATCTCTTCAGCACAGCGAAGGTCTATCCAGTCGGACTTTCCATCTATATAACGCAGCTTTTCGATTTTATCAGTGAAATATTTAATTTTTATATTCATCCTGTCTCCTCATTATCCCCAGGCAGAGTCCCCGCCGGTTGAAGCCTTGTTCACAAGGCGCATATTTTACACGACTTAAAGCATAAAAATGACACCCTTACGGATGTCATTAATAAATACCTATCTGCTCAGGCTTTAGCCGCAGTCTCAGGGCTGTCATTTTCCTGTGCGACCTCAACTCTTTTATTCTTTGCCTTTCTGAGTCCGAAACCTATAAAGAAAGCTGCAACTATCGCTGCGATATAAACAAGGTACGTTACCAGATATGACAGAAAACCATCCGGTGAAAACAAAAACAACATTAATTTATCCATTTTTCAGAATCCCTTCCGTGAGCTGTCTCTCCCCCAACTCGATTAAATTTTACCATTGTACCTCAATAGCGTCAATATATCCGAGCCAAATTCAAGTTTACATAACAGATAAAATAAGGCTTTTTTCGTGATTGTTCTTCAAAAAAAGCAATTTTCAAGAAAACGCTTTCCCAAACCCTGGAACCATCTCAAAAATCATCCGTCAGAACAGCATTATTGTCCGCCGCAGATGTTGCAAGACGGTCACACCTTTCATTATAAACATTACCATCATGCCCCTTTACCCAGTTCCATTTTATCTTATGGGGTTCAGCTGCTTTAAGAAGCCGTTCCCACAGGTCCACATTCTTTACAGCCTCTTTGTTGCTCTTCTTCCAGCCGCGCTTTATCCAGCCGTCTAGCCAGTTCTGGTTAAAGGCATCCGTCAGGTACTTGGAATCCGAATAAAGCTCCACCTCGCAGGGACGGTTCAGTGTTTCCAGCGCCGCTATGGCAGCCATCAGTTCCATGCGGTTGTTTGTAGTCTTTTTATACCCGGCTGAAAGCTCCTTCTCATGGGTCTTGCCCTTAGAATCCGTAAAGCTTATCACTGCTCCGTATCCTCCGGGACCGTCGGGATTCCCCCTGGCAGCACCGTCTGTATATATCATTACTTTTGGCATTTTACCCTCCCGTCTATGGACGGCTCCATTTTCCTGAAGCCTCAAATTCTCCGGCTCTTTCAGAAGCTTTTTCCGTTATCTCAGCCGGATAACCCATTATCTCTATAAGCCTTATGGCATTCCTTGTTGCTGCAGGCCCCTCACAGAGTTTATAGCTAAAGCTAATGTCATCATTATCCATATCCTCGCTGAAATGGTAGTTTTCATATTCAGCCTTAAGTATTTCCGTAAGTTCCCTGTCATGGGTAGCAGCCATGGCAAAAACCCCATTCGACTTAAAATATTTAAGTATCTCTGCCGATGCCGCAATACGCTCCACAGTATTCGTGCCTTTAAGCACCTCGTCAATAAAGCAGGCGATGGTTATCTCAGGCATCTCAGCCTTTGCATCCAGTATTCTCTTAAGTGCCTTTATCTCCGCCAGGAAAAAGCTGTCTCCGGCCAGAAGATTATCCGACAAGGACATGGAACTGTATATCCTGTGATATGCAGTAGTAAAGCTGTCAGCACAGGCAAAACATAAAGTTTCAGACAATACCATATTGACCGCAACAGTCTTTAAGAAAGTTGACTTTCCTGAAGCATTTGATCCTGTAAGCAGCATATTTTCTGAAAGTGAATAACTGTTCTTCACCGGATTCTTTATAAGGGGGTGGTAAATATTTTCAGCACTTTCTGTTCCGGAAAAAACAGGCTCACAGACATCTACGCAGGCCTCCCTGAAGGATGCAGCAGCAACAAGCATCTCTAAATATCCTAAGGTAAAATGGATCTTATCAGCCTCATCCTTATTTTTTAACAGTTCCTTTCCTGCCTTTTCAAAAACTATAAGGTCTAAGTGCAGCAGCATATAAACATAGTCTTTTACCAGGCCTAAAGGTGATGCGGCTCCTACATCCCCTGCTGTTATCAGTGTCACGCAGGTCCTGAATGTCCCCATTTTATCATACGCATTTTTAAGGCTGTTAAGCTCCGGCGCAAAGAGTTCCTTCGACTTTTCATCCGGAAAAATCTTATCAATATTTTTTATGAATTCCCCGGTACTTTTCTGTTCACGCATTACGATACGGACTACAGAAAGTAACGGCATGATAGAGGGCTTTACTTTGAAATACCATGCCATATTAAATATAAGTGCAACAGGAAATACTATCAGCCCCAGCCGCAGGCTGATCAACATTACTATAATACCTACAGTAAATATGACAGGCGCCAGTATATGCAGGCCGCCTTTAGTGCTCTTCCCTGCATTCTTAGTCTGTTCGTCCAAATCAGATAAAACAGCGCTAAAAGAAAACTTTTTTTCCTTTCCGCTAAGTGCCGAGAGAAACTGCAGGTGTTCCCTCTCTGCCGGATGATCCGAAAAATACCTGATCATCTCATCGCGCCTTCTGATCTCCTTCTCATCTAACAAAGGTGAACGAAGTACATGGTAAAGTACCTCCTCGCCTGCAGAAGAATATGTGACATTAGCCCTGGCAAAAAGCCGGTTCATATCCAGATCATTCCAGGTGATATCATCCAGTACATAACCTTTTGCGTGAGCCTGGTAAAACTTTCTTATATTCTGCATTCTGTCCGCAGAAATACCTGCAGTATTAAAACTGCCATAGCTTTCATGAATCTCTTTTTTTAACTTTTTCTCCTGGCGGCTGCGCTCTCTGAGTCCGAGCAGAATAAAAATGACTACAAATGCCGCAAAAGCGACGAGAAAAACCACTGTTGCATTATCCATTTCAAATATCCTTAAAATCAGGGCCGAAGCTTTCAGGAAGTAATTCTTCCAATGAAAATTCCCTGTATTCAAAATCCTTACCGGCTACTACTATGATCATCTCAGAAGGTTCTGAGAACTCGCGAAGAACCTGCCTGCAGACCCCGCAGGGATATGCCATACCCATATTATCCCCTGAGCCTCCGGCTATAGCTATAGCCCTAAACCTTCTTTTTCCTTCGCTGACGGCCTTAAAAACAGCAGTACGCTCAGCACAGTTTGTTGCTCCATAGGATGCATTTTCAACATTGCATCCGGTATAAATGCTTCCGTCTTCGCACAAAAGAGCAGCACCTACCTGATAATCAGAATAAGGCGCATAGGAATTTTTTCTTGCCTCATATGCTTTTGATATCAGATCGTTCCGTATTACTTCATCAAGCATCGTCATTCACCTTTATTTTTTTGACTTTCTTTCATCTCAGCCTTGTCACGCTTCATTTCCTTGATTGCGCGTTCTGCAAGGTCTTCCACGCTTAGGTCCCTATCTTTGTCGTAATATGCCACGCCTATAGCAGCTGACACTTTCTCCCATGGCTTTAGGGCCCTGTCCTCACTTAATTTATTTAGTCTTGCCTTAAACTCTGCAACAAGCTTTTCACTGTTCCTAAGGTCATCCCCCTTCAGGACAACCATAAACTTGTCGCCCCCCACCTTGAACACAGGGGAATGTTCAAACACATGGCATACGATAAAACAAAGTTTTCTTATTGCATGATTTCCGTTATCGTATCCGTATTCTTCATTTATAAGCTTCAGGCCGTTCATATCTACCGACGCCAGGCCGAATACCGCTTTTTCATTCTCCATATCCATTGCCAGTTTCTTGGATTCTTCGTCAAAGGCATTCCTGTTCCTTATGCCGGTAAGCATGTCTTTGTACCCCTGGCCGCTGGCTTTTCGCACCTCAGCTTTGGTATCGGACAGTTCCTGGGAGGTATACTGCAGACTCTTGATCTGCTTTTCCACCTCTCTTATCATCTTGCTGAAAGCAGCCGAAAGATCTGCTATCTCATCGGACCCTTTAATACTTTCGTCTATGTTGTCCGCCACCCGGGACTCTCTTGACTTTGTATACTCCCTGACATGGCCGGCAAGTTTCTCTATCCTTTCGGTAATGGAGCGGCTTATAACCTCAATTATGGCAAATGTCGCAACAAGATATACAAGGGCAATTATAGCAAGCTGTTTAAGCGTATCCTCAAGGATTTCCTTGTTTACCCTGTCGACCTCTATCTCCGTAGCAATAAGCCCCATCTTCTCACCGTTGATAACAAGGGGCGTGTAATAGCAGTATGTATGGCCATAGGAATTATTGAATTCTTTAAAGCCTTCCTGCTTCTCTCCTGTTTCCCAGGTTTTCCACATTATCGCATAATCATCCGAACCATTGTAATATGTATCACCAAGGTACATGATCCTGTCCATAGCAGGATCCGGTGCCTCGCCTTCGGCAAGATGATCATTGGGAGTGGTACGTTCACCGTCTATCATATACATTACCTCATGATTCTCCTCATCCATCACAAGATAATAAGTATAAGGCAGATCAAATGCTGTCCTGGCCTCCTCAAATGCCAAAAGCCAGTACATATGATAATACCTGTAATACTCCAGCTGAAGCTCCGTTTCAACATCCGCAAAATCAACATCCCTTCCCAAAACCTTGCCGGGATGTGTATCAATGATCATCTGCTCGGCTGAGATCTGGTAGGACAGGTAATCGTCCGCATCTATAGGCAGATTAAATTCTTTATAATGCTCAAGGTAAAAATTCTGATATTCGATAAAACGGTCTCCATCCCCGACCATAAGTCCGGCAAGATACTCGCCCACATCCCGGACATTGATCTCGCACTGCCTCTTATAGCTGCTCATCTGAATGGAATAAATAAGAATTCCTGAAAGTGATAAAGTGACAACAGTAAAAATTAAGAATACTGCTATGATCTTATTGCTGATACTTTTTTTTGCCCCCATAAAAAACTTCATCCCCCCCCACAATGAATGTGCATATTATATCACTTTTTCATATATTTTTCCATACTGCCTCCCCCATTCAAAATTATCCGAAATGACTCAAAAATATGGTAAAATCTTATCCGTAGCGTTTATTCTTTGATAAATTAAAATTATGGACGAAAAAAAAGACAAAAATTTAGCCGGTCTGCAGGCCGGCAATATCTCATATTCGTACAGGAACCATAAGGTACTCAAGAATGTTTCATTTGAGCTGCCCAAAGGAAAAGCCGCCGCGCTTTTAGGAGCAAACGGCAGCGGAAAATCCACTCTCCTGTCCATACTTTCCGGAATAAGGCATTCAGGCGTTCCGGGTGATGGCAGCGTTCCATTCTACACATACTGCGACGGAGAACATACATCAGATCTTTTCCAGGACAAGAAAAGCTGTTCACGCATAATTTCATATGTTCCGCAGGAAGATCCCCTGATGCCTGAGCTATCCGTAAAAGATAACCTTTTATTGTGGTACAGCGGTTCAAAAGCCGGATTCCAGTCTGCACTGCAGAGCCATGCCATTGCAGCTCTTGATATCACTCCGTTCATGAATAAACCCGTCAGGGCTCTTTCCGGCGGCATGCGTAAGCGTGTAAGCCTCGCCGCAGCCCTTATAAACAATCCAGAAGTCCTGCTCTTAGATGAGCCTGCCTCTGCCCTTGACCTTAGCTTTAAGGCAGAGCTTAGGAACTATCTCCGGGAATTACGGGAAAACGGAACTACCCTTCTTATCAGCACCCATGATGAAGAAGACCTTGATATATGCGATATTGCCTTTTTATTAAAGGACGGAGTTCTTTCTTCCATATCGCCGGCCTTAAGAGGCGAAGAATTACTTAAGCTGATCCGATGAAGAACCTGTTTAAAAATCCCAAGATAGTGATACCTGCAGCCATTATTATCATTACTGTAGTTATTTCTATTCTGTCAGTTTTAAACTCACCCCGGTTCAGGGTGCTTGCGGCACTCTATGATGCACTGGATACAGAAATGATAGATAACTGCCTGACAGCTCCTGTCACTGTGGATGCCGGATTTGTCATAAGCTCACTTGAATGCGAAGCAGTTCCGGACGATTCAATTTTTTCCGGCGCCGGATTAAGGCTCTCTGCCATGGCAGATACTGACAGCAGGATGTTAGATATGAAGCTGACGCCCACATTTCTCATCTATGCAGCGCCTTCAGTATGCATCAGGCAGCGAGATGATTTATTAGGAATCTCTTCTCCTGAGCTGTATGACAAAGAATTAATTTTTGATGTGCATCACCCATTTGACGGATACGAAAATTCAGCGTTCCGCGAAATGCTCGGTGCTGACCTGCCTGACGGTTTAAATGATGTTTCTGCCGACCAGCTGAAATATCCGGCTGAAATAAAGGAACAATATTCAAAAAAGAACTGCGGAAAAAAATACTTGAATCCGACATAAAAAGATTTCAGGATATGCAACGCTTACCGCGCCGGACGGACATGAATATGACTGCGAAAGCTACACACTTAGCTTAAGCTCCGGCGAGGTAATTTCAGTCAGCATAGACAGGGCCGGGAAACTCCGCTGTTTAAAATATGGCTGCGCAACAATTTATTTTTACGGCACTAAAGAAGTAACAGATGGATTCTGCCTTGTGATAGAACAGCTGCCGATGCAGGACGACATTACTATTACTCTAACTGCATACGGAACGGCTGACAATTACAAGCAGAACAAGTACAGCATGGATAAAGAGTTTACAGTTGAGGCAGATAACATCGAATTCGCTTTGTATTCCGAAGGCAATGAGCTGATACGCGTAAATGGAAGTGCCAATGCCACTCTCCTTCCGGGAGATGCCGCAATATGCGATGACCTTCCTGATGAAGATCTTTACAGCATGAGCCGGAACGATATACAGAATGCACTGGCTATTGTTTACGGGAACCTGCATAATAACCAGCTTACGGAATTGATAATGTCATACATGGGAGAAACAGGCTTTGATGATCCCATGAGCCCTGAAACGAGATAAAAATGTTTTTAAACCTTCTTAAAATCAATTTCAAAAGGTCTCTCCGTTCCCTGCCGGCACTCTTTGCCGGGGGCTTTTTTCTTGCGCTCCTGATCTGGAGCTGTGTTGCCGCAGCCTCTGCCGTGCTTTACAGGAGCGAGCCTCTTATAAAAGCATCCGTAGCAGTAGTTCCGGGCGACATAAGCAGCCGTTACATGGACATGGCTATTGACTATATCTCAAATATGTCATCTACCTCCATGGTACTCGAATTTGAAGTAATGGACGCAGAAGATGCTGACAGGGCATTGAAGCAAGGAGATGTGATAGCTGAAATGATCTTCCCTGAAGGAATGGTGGAAGGAATATTATACGGTGAAAATATACCTGCCATCATAAGGATATCCGAATCAGACAACCTCTCTGCACTTTTCCTCTCGGAACTGATAAATGACGGAGTGACGCTCCTTTCCTCCGCACAGGCAGCCTCCTACACAGCTGCTACTGTTTATTATTCTATTGATGCAGAAGAATACCTTTCAGACGCCTATGACCATATAGACCTGATCAACTTTGCGCATGTGGCAGAAAGGGAAAAGGTCTTTGACATCACAATGCTTATCCCCGGAAGCGATGAAGGCCTTAAGGTAAGCGACGATTCTGAAGACTCAGGCATATCAGGAGCAAGGTCAGTTGCACTCTACTATATATCTTCCGGTTTCATACTTTTTGCACTCTTTTGGGGCAGCTGCATGACAGGGCTTTTAAAATATCCGTCTTCATCATTTATATCCTGTCTCTTTGCCAAGGGCATAACAGCCGGTAAATATACGCTTGCACAGTTCATTACCGCAGCATCCGTATTTTTTTTCATACTGGCACCGGTCGGATGCATAGCAGGCGTCATGCTTCTAGAAGACATATCGCTGTCAGCACTGCTCATATACATCCTCCTGCTGTCATTTTTTGTGTCAGCATTTTCCGTATTCCTGCATGTGATCACAAAGAGCCCTTCACTTGCTGTGTTGCTCCAGTTCGTGCTAAGCACTGCCATGCTGCTTTTGTCCGGAGGGATAATCCCTTCTGCATTCCTTCCTAAACTGATTGCAGGCTTTGGCAAACTACTGCCCGCTGCATTTTTACAAAACAGCCTCCTGGGGATATTCCTGAACATTAATACTTCCCCTGACCTCAGGATACTCATATGGACCCTTGTACTGCTAATCATAACTTACGCCGTACTTAAGATCCGTCACATAAGGGGGACACTGTAATGAGAATGAGATTTTCAAGACTATTGTTCATGTCCATAAAAAGAACCCTGATGTCGCCGATACTGGTACTGCTCCTGTTTTCGCTTCCGGTCATCACGCTCTTAACAGGACTTTACAGCCGTTTTTCTGATGATAATATGTCCGAAAAACGTATACCTGTTGCGTATTATATTTATGATAACGACGAAGATTCAGACGCGACACCGGCTGATAAAAGCGATGCCCGTTTTACACCCTTAAGCAATACTGATCCGGACAGCATGTATTCTTTCTATGAGTGCGATTCCGAAGCCATGCTCAAGGATGAAATATTAAGAGGAAAGGCCGAATGCGGATACCTGATCCCTTCGGATATCTTTGCCACTCTCGCAACCGGTGATACCCAAAAGAAAGTGCAGGTTTATATCTCCCCTGCATCAACTCAGGCCTATATTGTCAACGAGACAGTTTATGCGGAGATTTTTAAGGATCTGGCTCCCCTGCTTTTGAGAAACTATATATATGAATATTCCGAAATAAAAGACCAGGTGGCAGAGCTTGACGGAAAAGAGATAAACGGCGAAGTCTTTTCAGAAGACAGGATATATGAACTGTATGATGAGTTTTCAACCAACGGAAGCACTTTTTCAGTGGTGACAGATGCAGCTGACAGTGACGGCACCGCTGGTGATACGAATTCAGAAACCGAAGTTACGCAAAACAAAAACGAAGTATCTGCAGCATCATTAAGGGGACTCTTATCCGTACTGATGATGCTCTGCGGTTTCTGCGGCGTACTGAAATTTTTCTCCCTGGCAGACAATCCGGTGCTTTCTTCCTTTAGGATAAGATTATGCACCATATTAAGTCCCCTGCTTCTTTCCGTAGCTGTATCAGAGCTGTGCCTCATATTATCAGCACTGTTCGGAAGCAAAAGCGCTTATGCATTATCTTCCGGGAATCCGCTGCAGAAATTTTCTTTTATATCCGGGAACGGTTTGATTTCAGAAATATTAGGACTATTACTTTTTATGGGATTCTGCGTCATCCTGCTTATGCTGCTTTCATATGTGATACCCGAAAGGAGCATCTTCTGCGCATTTATGCCGGTATACCTTTTATCTGCATTAATTTTCACGCCGGTATTCATTGACATACCATCGCTGATACCGGTATTCCGTTTTGTGAAATTCCTATTTCCTTCAGTGTGGTATATCTAAAAACATTTCTCCAGGGGGACAGATTATAACACCTCCTTCAGACTTGCCAAGTATTTCATTGTAGATGTGAAGGCTATTCTCATTAACACAATCCGGAACACTGTCCGGCAATACGAGTTTCCAGGAATGCAGCAGCTGATGCTTTAAGCCTTTATACGGATGTCCTCCATACTTTATATCTCCTGCCAGCGGATGGCCTATAGAAGACAAATGGGCCCTTATCTGATGGGACTTTCCGGTTATGAGTTCCACCTCGACTAATGAATAGCCGTTCTTATGTCCCAGCACCTTATAGCCTGTACTCACTGCGTCATTTTCTTCTCCGTGGTCTTTTACAGTTACAATATTTCTTTCGCGATCTTTTGTCAGATAACCTTTCAGCATTCTCTCGCCTTGCATCTCGCCTTCAGCTATGGCAAGGTACTTTTTCCTGACTGAATGAGTCTTTATAAGGTCACTTACAAGACGGCTTCCGGCATAGGTTTTAGCAGCCAGCAGAAGCCCTGATGTATTCCGGTCCAGCCTGTTGCATACGGAAGGCGTATAAGTACTGGCAGTATTGCTGTATTGCTGTCTCAATACATCATTTATGCTTAGCTGCCCCTTTTCTGATCCCTGGCTTAAAATTCCTGCCGGCTTATTGATAAAAAGTACATCATCGGTTTCAAGAATTATATCGAGATGCAGATTATTTTTATCCTTTTTGCCAGTTTTTTCATCAGCGTTGCCGCGCATTTTCTCATAAGTTTCATCAGAAAAAAAGATCCGAACATGGTCGCCTGCAGACAGTATGGTACTGCCGTCAGACTTTGCCCCGTTCAGATCAATATTCTTCTTTCTGAGCATCTTATACAAAAAGCCCGTGCCGGCTGCCGGCATAAGCTTCTTCAGATATTTATCCAGGCGCTGCCCTGCCTCATCACTCCTGATGATTATCTCTTTCATATCTAAACACCGCGCTCTTAATATACAGGAAAACTACAGCGATATCTGAGTCATAAGTTCAAAAACTTCCAAACTGTCAACGCTTTCGTTTCCGTTCTGTGCAAGATGCTTTAATCTTGCGATGAATTTATCACTCTCTGTAGTTTTATAAAATTTTATCTTTTTTCCCTTGAAGCCGTTCTGCTCCATAAGGGTTTTCACATGTTCAGCGGCAGCCTCGGCATCTGCTTTTTCATCTGACAGAAGCGCGGAAATTCCGCCCTCATCAGCAGCAAGAGCAGCCACCGCAAAGGATTTGCTGTAGCCTGTCATATACAGTTCATAAATGATGCTGTCATATCCGGTGCTTTCAATCTCATCATAAAGTGCAGCTGCTGGTGTATAAGCCTTTGCTTTGTAAAACATAATAGCGGATATCAGCGTCCGCGCTGCAGGCAGCATGCCAAGAACTGAAGCTATCGTCAGGTAATTAAATTTTGAGCCTGTGATAAAAATACCTAAGCCCAGGATTCCGAAGGATATGCCAAACATTATCAGGCTCATGGCACAGGTTCTTTTCCAGCCGGCCTCCCAGTAGCCCTTCATACCTTTTGTGAATTTATTCTTTTTGTTTTTATCCACTTTATACGTTCCTCTTTTTTATAACTAGTACCGGCAATGAAACAGGCATTTGCAAAAAAGTTTTTAAGAAGATGCCCCCTAGAAAAACATCCGCAGTATCAGTTCATCCGGCAGCACCTTCGTAGCCACCCTGAACATTTTCATGCCCGCACCATAAACAGAGACATTTCTTCCGCAGTATGCGTCACGGTAGGCCTGCAGTACCACATCTCTTGCTTCTGCCATAAAAGGCTTTTTATAGTCTTTCATTTTTTCATATTTTTCAGCCCTGCCGATAAAAGGCGTATCCACGCATCCGGGACATACCGCTGTTACATAAATCTTCTTTTTCCGAAGTTCCCGGGACAAAGCTTTGGAAAGCGAATAAACATAGCTTTTGGATGCAGCATAAACCGCAAATCCCGGCTGAGGCAAAAACGCAGCAGCACTGGCCATATTTATGATGTGGGATCCGCGTGACATGAATGGAAGGCAGTCTGCCGTAAGCCTGGTTAACGCCACACAGTTTATTTCTGCCATATGTTCGTTCTCTTCCGGCTTAATCCTGGCAAAATCACCCATTATGCCAATTCCCGCATTATTTACCAGAAGCCTTATATCAGGAGCTGTATCAATTATTACGCCTATGAAAGCCTCATATTCTTTTGTATTGCTTAAGTCAGCTGAAATACATTTGCAATTTTTATTTATCCTTGAAGCAGTTTTATACAGCTTCCTCTTATCACGTCCTACCAGCCACAGCTCGTCAATGTCTTTGGCGAAGTGTCCAGCATAATATGCAAAATACCTGCCCATTCCTGAGCCGGCACCTGTGATAATGGCAATTTTCAAGCTTTTATTAACAGCTGCAGTCTTATTATTCCTTATCATTCCATCACCGCATAAAAAAACATCCGTCCGGCATTAAGCACCAGCATACGCTTAATCCCAGACGAATGCCCAACGTATCAAAATAATTACTCCTCTGAATCAGGATCAAGATCCAGGCTGATAGGTGCCGTAGGCCCCATGCCCTGATCATTCGGAAGATCATCATCTGCAGACTCAGTGCCAGCATTATTGACAGCATCAAGATTTGCACGAATCTCATCCTGTGATTTTCTGAGGGCCTCCAGCAAATGATTAGAATTTCTTGCAGTTTCATTTGCACAGTCTTCAATGATGTTCTGCAGATTGTTAAGCGAAGACCTCAGATACTTATCAAACTCAGAGTAAACCGCATTCGCATAGTTATCAGCGTCATTAACGATTGCCTCTGCTTCTTCATTTGCACTCTTTATTATCTTCTGTGCTTCCCTGTCAGCATTATTTATGATGATATTGGCATTTTCTTCTGCCCTCATCATAATCTCGTTTTCACTGAGCATTTCCTTAGTTTTAGCCCTGACAGCATCCAGCATATCATCTGACTGCTCTCTTGCTTCCTGCCTGATCCGGTCAGCCTCGTCACGTGCATCATTTATTATATCTTCACGCCTTGCATACACTTCCATGCATGCACTTACCTCTTCAGGCGTAGTTCTTCTCAGCTCATCAATAAGATCTTTAAGATTATCCCTGTCAAGAATTACCTGATCCTGATGGAACAACGGACTCTTGCCCTCATCCACAACAGCATTCAGCTCATCTATTGCCTTCATTATGCGCGACTTAGGTTTAGCCATTATCTTTTCCTTCCCCTCGTATTACTTACGTTTTTCCAAATATTTTGCATTAATAAGCGGCACTTCAAATTCAGGCACAAACTGCGAGATATCACCGCCAAAACTTATGATTGTCTTTACAGAAGAAGAACTCAGGTACGAATACTCAAGACTGGTAGTCAGGAAAATGGTATCAACCTCATCATCCGACAGTTTCCTGTTAGTCTGGGCAGTCTGAAGCTCATATTCAAAATCAGTAATAGCCCTTAAGCCTCTGATTATGATATGGACATCCTTCTCCCGGCAATAATCAACAAGAAGACCACTAAAAGAATCAATTTCCACGTTCTTGATGTCTTTAGTGGCTTCCTTGAGTATTTTAACACGTTCATCAACTGAAAACAACGGAGATTTTGCGTCATTGTTAAGGACGCTGACCGTAAGCTTGTCAAACATCCTTGATGCCCTCTTGATCACATCAAGGTGCCCATAGGTCATGGGATCAAAACTTCCGGGATAAATTGCCTGTTTCATTATTCTTCTACTCTTTTCCGCAAAAATACATGCTTATTGGTTTTATAAACTTTCTCCTTGATAATATCAAAACCCAGGTCTTTTGCAAAGGAAAAATCACGGTCATTCTTCTCTTCTATTATGATAATGGTATCCGGAGTCACAGCTTTTGACGAAACAGCAGCAGAAAGCAGGGCTGCATCCGTTCCCATGCCATATGGAGGATCTGCAAATATTACATCCGCCTTCTCGCGTATACCGTAACTCATGGCAGTAACTGCATCCTGCTTAAGGACCACAGAATCGTTTATCAGTTTCGTATGCTTAAGGTTTTCCTCTATGCATTTTATTGCCGCGGCATCATTTTCTATGAAATAAGCCTTCTTTGCCCCCCTGCTAAGCGCCTCTATGCCAATCTGGCCGCTTCCGGCACACAGGTCAACAAAGACAGCTCCCGGCACATCCTGCTGCAGAATGTTAAACAGGGTTTCCTTTATTCTGTCCGTGGTAGGCCTTGTGGTCATTCCTGCCGGAGTCTTAAGCAGCAGGCTCCTTGCACTTCCTGCAATAACTCGCATCATTACCTCCTCACTTCACCTTTGAACCTTTTCCGTCCCTGTTGGCTGCCCTTATTATCCTAAGGTCTATATGGCGGTCATGGAATTCAACAATGTTCTTTTCATCACTGTTCCGTCCAAAATATGCCTTTTCAAGATAATCATCACCTACAAGCTTCATGCCCCGTACTCCGATTGCAGTCTTTTTCTTTTCAGGAATCTGCGTAGTATCGATTTTAAGCAGGTAGCCTTTGTGGGATGCCATTGCAAGATAGGTATCGTCAAACATCTCTGATACGCCCACAACTTCATCGTCATCCGCAAGCTTTGTAGCTGCCACTGTACGCTTGGCCACATTGAACTCTGCACCGTATACATACTTAAGCATACTTTGTTTGGTGACAAAGATAAAGCACTTCTGGTCTATGTCCTCCTGGCTGATCATATAAATGACATCCTCTGTCTTGGAATCAAAACCGCTGACATTATCTATAGGCTGACCCTTGTCCCTGAACTTTCCATATGGAAGATCGCTAACCTTGACAGTATGGAGGTTTCCCTTGTCTGTAAACGCGCATATCCTTCCTGTATTCTTGCACTTCAGAATATAGCTGTTCTCCGCCTGTGCTGCATCGGCATTTCTCTCATAAGTAGGAATATCCACAACCCTGCAGTATCCGAAACGGTCCATTAAGAACATCATGTCCATCTCTTCAACAGGCTTCTCAACCACCACGGCCTCTTCCACATTGTCGATCTCAGTCCTGCGCTCACGGGCAAACTGCTTTTTGACAGAATCCAGCTCCTTTATCATCTCCTGGGCCATAGATTCTTTTCTGTCCAGAAGATCCTCATACTTATAGATATTTGCTGTGGTCTCTTCGTACTGCTTATTAAGAGCATCAATTTCCAGACCGATCAGTCGATAAAGCTTTAACTCAAGTATGGCATCAGCCTGTCTCTCGGTAAAGTGAAGCATCTCTGCCATTATCTTGGACTCTTTGGCCTTGAACTTGATTCCTGTAGTCTTGCCTTCCACAAGACAGGCCTTTGCCTGTGCTTTGTCATGCGAGCCCCTGAGTATTTCTATGATAAGGTCTATTACATTGCAGGCTTTTATAAGACCTTCCTGGATCTCTTTCTTTTCTTTTTCCTTCCTGAGAAGCGTCGTATATTTTCTGCGGTTTACTTCATACTGGAACTCAACATTGTACCTGATGGCATCACGAAGGGACAATGTCTCCGGACGGCCATCGGCAATAGCCAGCATATTTGCACCGAAGGTATCTTCCAGTCTGGTCTTTTTATAAAGAAGGTTCTTGAAATTCTCCACATCGGCATCACGCTTAAGCTCTATAACTATGCGTATGCCTTCCTTGGAAGACTGGTTGGATATATCAACAATATCCGTAGTCTTTCTTGTCTCCTGAAGAGCCGCTACATCCTGCAGGAATTTAGCGATGCCGCTTCCTATCATGGTATAAGGGATCTCAGTGATGACAACAAGGGTATGTCCGCCCTTAGCCTTCTCAATCTCCACCTTTCCGCGGATCTTGATCTTTCCTGTGCCTGTCCTGTATATCTCAGCCAGCTCATCCTTATTTGTAATAATGCCGCCTGTAGGGAAATCCGGTCCCTTTATGTACTTAAGCAGCTCCTCTGTGGTGATTTCCTCATTCTTTATATAAGCCTTCTCTGCCTCTATCACTTCTGCGAGATTGTGGGGCGGTATATTGGTAGCCATTCCGACTGCTATACCTTCCGAGCCATTCACCAGAAGATTTGAAAACTTTGCAGGAAGGACAGAAGGCTCCTTTTCCGTTTCATCGAAATTCGGTATGAAATCTACTACATCCTTATCAAGGTCAGCAAGAAGATTTTCCTCTGCAACCTTTGCAAGGCGGGCCTCCGTGTACCTCATGGCAGCCGCGCCGTCGCCTTCGATATTACCGAAGTTACCGTGGCCGTCAACCAGTGCAAGGCCCTTTTTGAAATCCTGGCTCATTACAACAAGAGCATCATAAATTGAAGAGTCACCGTGTGGATGGTATTTACCCATGGTATCACCGACTATACGGGCGCTCTTCCTATACGGACCGTTATGCTTTATTCCTAACTCATGCATATCATACAGGGTCCTGCGCTGAACCGGCTTAAGTCCGTCACGGACATCCGGCAGGGCTCTTGCAATGATGACACTCATGGCATAGTCGATGTATGACTTCTGCATGACCTCGCTGTATTCTGTTTTAAGTATGCGTTCCTGTTCTTTCATTTACACTGTTCCTTTATGTTATTCCTTATCCTATACTCTGATCATCAATGATTCTTTATCTGTAACTATTCAGTACAGCCCGAAGCACTTGCTGCTGAGGGCGTACATAAGAGTAAAACCAACAATAGCAGCCCGCTATTTGCGTAGCAAATCTTCGATTGTGGGCTGCTGTAACTGGAAGAACCCAGGGGGTTCTGAACAGTTACCTTTATCTTAAACATCCAGCATTGCGTCCTTCGCATTCTCATGGATAAAAGCCTTTCTGGGCGGTACGTCAGTTCCCATAAGAAGCTCCGTGGTATCTGATGCTATCATGGGATCTTCTATGCTGACGCGCTTAAGCATACGGCGTTCCGGATCAAGGGTCGTCTCCCAGAGCTGATCCGGATCCATCTCGCCCAGACCCTTGTATCTCTGAAGTGTAAAATTACCCTTATGTGTCTTGCGGTATTTTGCAAGGGCTGCATCGTCATACAGATACTCTTCCTCGCCCCTTGAAGGCATAGCCTTGTACAAAGGAGGCATAGCTATATAGACATGGCCTTCGGATATAAGGTCCGGCATAAACCTGTAGAAAAGAGTAAGCAACAATGTGCAGATATGAGCACCGTCCACATCGGCATCCGCCATGATTATGATCTTGTCATAGCGAAGCTTTGTGATATCAAAGTCATTGCCGTAACCTTCAGAGAAACCGCAACCGAAAGCATTTATCATAGTCTTTATCTCGGCATTAGCCAAAACCTTGTCTATACTTGCCTTTTCAACATTAAGGATCTTACCTCGGATAGGCAGGATAGCCTGAAACTCCCTGTTTCTTGCTGTCTTTGCTGAACCGCCTGCGGAATCACCTTCGACGATGAAGATCTCGCACTTGGACGCATCCCTGGAACCGCAGTTTGCAAGCTTGCCGTTTGAGTCAAAGGAATACTTGGGCTTAGTAAGCAGGTTTGTCTTTGCCTTTTCCTCTGTCTTCCTGATCTTGGCAGACTTTTCTGCACAGGCTATGACAGACTTAAGTACCTCAAGGTTTCTGTCAAAATAGTGCACAGCCTCATCGCCTGTAACCTTGCTCACAGCCTTTGCCGCATCCTGGTTATCAAGTTTGGTCTTGGTCTGGCCCTCAAACCTGGGGTCATGGTGTTTGATGCTTACAACAGCCGTCATGCCGTTACGGACATCGGGACCGGTGAAATTGCTGTCCTTGTCCTTAAGAGTTCCCAGCTGTCTTGCATAAGTGTTTATTATATTGGTAAACATGGTCTTGAAACCGGTAATGTGGGTACCGCCTTCAGAGTTGTAGATATTATTACAGAATCCAAGCACCACTTCCCTGAATTCGTTTACATACTGGAAAGCCACCTCGACCTCAACGCCTTCGGCCTCGCCTTTGTAGTAAACAACATCATGGATGCCTTCCTGACCTTTATTAAGAGCCTTTACAAAGCCGATTATTCCTTCAGGCTCGTGGTATTCTATCTTTTCAGGCTCTGTGCCGCGAAGGTCCTGGAAGATGATGGTAAGGTTAGGATTGAGATAAGCAGTCTCATGGAGTCTGCTCTTTACATCCTCAGCCTTAAAAACAGTCTTTTCAAAAATAGTATCGTCAGGCGTGAAATTAACCTTTGTTCCTGTCTGCCTGGTATTGCCCACCTCCGGAATAAGGCCGTTTACCAGTTTAGTAACGGGCTTTCCCTTTTCATACTCATCCTCATATATATGGCCATTCCTCTTTATGGTCACCTTCATATGATTTGAAAGGGCATTTACTACTGATGAACCTACACCGTGGAGACCTCCGCTGGTTTTGTATGCGGAGTCATCAAACTTACCGCCGGCATGAAGGGTCGTAAAAATGACACGCTCTGCCGAAACGCCCTTTGCATGCATCTCTACAGGCATACCACGGCCGTTATCCTCCACAGTTGCAGAGCCGTCCTTTTCCAGAGTAACAGATATCCGGTCACAGCATCCTGCCAGGTGCTCATCCACTGAGTTGTCTACTATTTCGTATATAAGGTGGTTCAGACCCTTTGTACTGGTGGAACCGATATACATTCCGGGCCGCTCCCTTACAGGCTCCAGTCCTTCCAGTACGACGATATTTTCCGCACCATATTTCTGTGCATCATTGTTATTTGCTGCCATGAAAAACCTCCAAACTAAAGATTTTGATAAACATAATTATTTTATGTACACCAAAACACACAAGCCACATTATATCACAAAGATTATGTGTCCGTCATCAACATATTGTATTTTTCAGCTGAAATCTTGTATTATGAAAACAATTATAGAACACTTGTTCGTGTAATTCAAGTGTGAATTATTAAAATATCACTTCAATTAAAGATATATATTATGAAACTCGCTGTAGCTTAGACTTCCACTCTCCCTGAGAGCCGCTTCAAGAGCCTTCAGTCCGTCCTGACCGTCATCCGTCATATCCTGAAGCACGGACTTTACCCTTCCAACCATTTCCGCATCCGTATAGATATCAGCAATCTTGAAATAAGGAAGCCCTGACTGGCGCAACCCGAAGAAATCTCCGGGGCCCCTCTGTTTTAAGTCTTCTTCCGCAATCTTAAATCCATCATTGCTTTCTTTCAGGATGTTAAGGCGTTTCTGGGTATTCTTTGACACATCCCCCTTTGTTCCAGTCATAAATACGCAATAGGCCTGCTTGTCACCGCGGCCCACGCGACCACGAAGCTGATGAAGCTGTGACAGTCCGAAACGCTCTGCATTCTCTACAAGCATTATGGTAGCATTAGGCACATTGACTCCTACCTCAACTACCGTTGTGGATACCAGCACATCGGTTTTATGCTCAGAAAAATCTTTCATTATCTCATTTTTTTCAGCCGGTTTCATACGGCCATGAAGCATAGATATCCTTATATCCCCCGGTAGCTTCTCACGAAGAGATTCCGTATAGTCGGTCACATTAGCCAGGTCTCCGGCCATTCCCAGTTCTTCTGACTCCGACGCCTCTACCATAGGACAGATGATATATGCCTGCACCTGTTCCTCACGTATATGCTTTACAAGGAATTTATAGAAGGTCTCACGGTAGTCGATATCCACCACCGCATTTTTTCTTTCAAGACGTTTTGCCGGCAGCTCATCTATCAGGGAAACATCCATATCACCATACAGGATAAGTCCAAGTGTCCTGGGAATAGGTGTGGCACTCATTACAACGGTATGGGGTGTGCCACCTTTCTTTGAAAGAGTACGCCTCTGTGCCACGCCGAAGCGGTGCTGTTCATCAGTAACCACCAGCGCAAGCTCATTAAAAAGCACATCTTCCTCCAGCAGCGCATGAGTACCTATCACAAGGTTAAGGCTCCCATCCGAAAGCAGCTCCTTGCACCGTCTTTTATCAGCCCTGCCCACGGATCCGGTAAGGATGCCTGTCTTAAAAGGCAGGCCGTATTTTTCCGTAAGCTCAAGGATCTCATTATAATGCTGCATTGCAAGCACTTCCGTAGGCGCCATTATTGCAGCCTGATAGCCTGCGCTCACAGCCATTAATGCAGCCGCAAATGCAACAACAGTTTTTCCGCTGCCCACATCTCCCTGCACTAAACGATTGGCAACACCCTCGCCTGTCATGTCTTTTTTGATATCATTTATGGCCTTTAGCTGCGCTCCGGTAAGTTCGTATGGAAGGTTTGAAATAAAGCCTGAAACCACGCCATCAGCCTGATCATAATCTATCTTAAAGCTGTTTTCTTCCTTTTCAGTACTGCTTTTCAGCATCTGTATCCTGGCTATGAATAAAAACAGCTCATCAAAGGCAAGCCTTTTCCTGGCTGCATAAAGATCTTCCCTGGACGCCGGAAAATGAATGTCATAGAAAGCCTTTGACAGCGAAACCAATCCCTCTTTGTTTATGACAGTTTCCGGCAGATAGTCCTTCAGCCTGTCCGTTATAAAAATGATCTCTTTTACAGCCTTAATGACCGTTGCACTTTTTAGTCCTGCTGTTTCCGGATAGACAGGAATCAGCGTACCTTTTGTACTCTCATACTCATCCTCGCTTAAGACCTTGGGCTGTGCCATTACCGCCACATCGCCCTTGAGCGAAACATTCCCTAGCAGAATAAGTGTCCGTCCCGGCGGAAAGCTTTTTTTCATATAAGGCATACCAAAATAATATACCTTAAGCTTTCCGGTACCGTCTCCCACATCAAAAGAAAGAACTGATTTACCCTTACTTGAAAAGAGACTGCAGCCTCCCATGATCCGTCCTTTTACCACGGCCCTTGCGCCTAATGACAATTCGGAAATCTTCTGAGCTTCCGGCACCACGGAATAAGATCTGGGAAAATAATGCAGCAAGTCAGACACATTAAAAACACCAGCCTTATTAAGGGCGGCAGCTGATTTTTCACCTATTCCTTTTATTGTTATTACAGGATCGTTTAAATTCATACTGATTAACATAAGCCCCGCTGATTACAGCGGGGCTTTCAGTGTCATAAATAACATTCCATGCTTATAAGCCTTATTCTGCCGAAATAATGTAGTAATAGATCGGCTGTCCGCCGTATGCAAGCTCTACATCAACATCAGGATACTTTGACTCAGCCAGATCCTTTATCTTATTTGCATCTTCTTCTGTTACATCCTTGCCGTAGTAGATGCTGACAACCTCTGCATCCGCAGTCTCCATCTTGTCGAGCATCTCTACGATGACTTCGCTTATATCCTTGCCGACGGAAAGTATTCCCTTGTCACCGATTCCCATGTAATCGCCCTGGTGGATCTCTGTTCCGTCAATGGAAGTATCCCTTACGGAATATGTCACCTCACCGGTCTTTACATTCTGTATGTCAGCAAGCATTGCTTCCTTATTTTCTTCTATGGATGCACCTTCCACATAGGATATCATTGCGGTGATTCCCTGGGTAACAGTCTTGGTAGGAACAACCACAACCTGCTTTTCCTTGCTGATCTTTGCAGCCTGTTCAGCAGCCATTATTACATTCTTATTATTCGGGAAGACATAAACTATGGGAGCCTTTACGATTTCCACAGCCTTCAGGATATCCTCGGTACTGGGATTCATAGTCTGTCCGCCCTCAACGATGACATCCACACCGAGAGTCTTGAAAATCTCAGTCATTCCGTCACCTACGGAAATCTGTACAAAGCCGTTGTCCTTTGAAATTCCTGCCGAAACATCGATCACACGGTTCTGTGCAGCCTCTTCAGTCTTTTCGGCTTCAGCTTTTTCTTCCTTTACTTCTGCTTTTACTGCAGCCTTAGTCTTATCGGATTTTTTCTGACGCCTGTTTTCAACCACTACATCTATAAGCTCACCATACTTAAGAGCCTTCTGGATCACCATGCCGGGATCATTGGTATTAAGTGACATATTTACTATGCGGCCCTCTATAGTATATGCACAGGTATCTCCCACTGCGTCTATATACTTCTTCATGGTAGCCTCTTCATGATGGTTCATTTCCTTATCAAGAAGCATGGCGATCGAAGTATGATATAAGAACTTGTATTTTTCTGCAGCACGCTTTTCTGATTCAGCATTCTTTTCGCCTTCGGCAGCTTCTGTAGTAAACGCAATTCCTTTTCCCTGAAGACCTGCAAGAATTCCTTCCAGCACGCAGACAAGACCTGCACCGCCGGAGTCAACAACACCGGCCTCTTTAAGCACAGGTAAAAGCTCCGGTGTCTTATCCAGTGCAACCTTTGCACTGGCAATAAGCTCCGTAAGTATAACTTCTATATCAGTCTCACCCTTGCGTACACATGCTGTAGCTTTTTCTGAAACAGCTTTGGCAACAGTAAGTATGGTACCTTCTTTGGGCTGCATTACAGCTTTATAAGCAGTCTCGGTAGCCTTTTCACAGCCGGCAGCAATAACTGCGGCATCCAGCTCTTCGTAAGTCTTTGCAACCTTGGTAAAACCTCTGAAAAGCTGGCTTAAGATAACGCCGGAATTGCCTCTGGCGCCACGAAGGGATCCCGAAGAAACTGCCTTGCAAAAATCCTGCATATTAGGATCTTTTAATGCATATACTTCCTTAGCTGCCGACATTATGGTCAGCGTCATGTTCATACCTGTATCGCCGTCAGGCACAGGGAAAACATTCAATTCATTGATATGGTCTTTGTGAGCCTCAAGCTCTTTTGCACCCGCAAGGAACATGGTGCACATCTGCTGCGGGGTTAAAACAGTAGTAGCCACTTTAAGTCACTCCTCCTTAATCAATCACTCGAACGCCTTCGACATAAATATTGATCTTTACGACCTCAAGACCGGTGTATTCCTCAACTTTATATCGAACATTGTTCACAAGGTTCTCTGTGACAGCCGGTATATTCACTCCATAAGCAACTATCACATGAAAATCAAGAACAAGCTTCCCCCCCTCGTTCTTAACCGTGATACCGCGGTTAACATTATCCTTCTTTAAAATACGGACTAAATCTTCCTTTACATTAACGCTCGCCATACCCACAATGCCGAAGCACTCATTTGCGACCGTACCTGCGTACTGGGCGATCACATCATCATTGATCCTGATGCTGCCCATATGTGTATCTATGGAACTCTTCATGCAAAACCTCCTTTGCCAAAGAATAGCGTGATCCGTCTGTAAAACACTATGTCTGATTATATCTAATTTATGTTATCAATGCAATCAAAAAAAACTCTTGCAAATCATAATTGCATCTGTTAAAATAAGTTTCGTTGCGGTAAGTGCCGCACAGGGCTTTGTTGATTAAAAGCCGGAAATAATCCGGAAAGATCCAAAAGGGAGGTGTAAAGGCCATGGCAAAATGTGATATCTGCGGCAAGGGAAAGCATTTCGGCAACAATGTCAGCCATTCTCATAGAAGATCAAATCATATATGGAATGCAAACATAAAGAATGTAAAGTGTGTCGTTAACGGAACTCCCAAGCATCTGCATGTATGCACTACCTGCTTAAAGAGCGGTGCTGTTGAGAGAGCATAATTAGCGATTTCTATTAAATCAGCAAAAGAAAATCACATCATTGCGATGTGATTTTTTTATGCCCTTCTTCCACTCATTCCGAACTGAAGGCAGAGTTCTTCATATTCTTCTTTTATCTTGAGTATTATCTCGGGATCCCCGCTGATATTGTCGGGATGATAGATCTTCATCAGATCCTTATATCTTTTCTTCAAAGCTATGGGATTATTTACTCCCCTAAAAAACAGCCCGGTTGCATAGACTTCTTTTCTTTCATTGCGGATCTGTTCTGCGCGTCTAAGACTCTCCCTTGTCCGCTCTATGTGCTCATATTCACGCCGGATATTCTTTTTATCCTGCTCCATGTTCTTATAAGCATTTTCTATAAGACTTTTTTTACGAGTCAGAAGATCCTCGTCCTCTTTGAGACGCCTGCGTTCAAATTCAGCGGATTCCTTCAGCTCATTCATCTTTATGGAGAGCTGCCTGGTCTCTCTCTCCAGCTGCTTGCGTTCCTGCATGAGAGCCTTGTGCTGTGCTTTCAGCTCATCCTTCTGTGCCTGGAGCTCGTTTTTCTCCGCAGATAAACTGACCTTTTCCTTGAAAAGCCTGCGCTTCATGTCATCCAGCTCTTGATTGGTAGTGATATCGTTTATCTCTTTATCAAAATCCGACATTATTTCCTGACCAGCCTTCATCTCCGCTTATAGCAGAAAAACGACGCAACAAACGACAGAATTAAAATGATTTAGATAGTATCAAGGTCTTTTTTTACAGGATCCGTTCCTTCAGGAAAAGCGTTCTTTACAGCCTCTTCCTTGTCAGTCTTAACTGCCACTTTTGCTTTTATAGCATCTATGGCTTCAGGAACCATTTCGATTATCTTAGTTACATAATCAGAGTTCTTTACACTGATAAGCCTTGAATGTCCGTTCTGGATAACCAGCACTGCAGAAGGCGTCATCTTAGCACTCAGACCGCCTGCACCGCCGTTTTTCTTATCGCGGCTTACAGCACCTGCAGCCACACCGAAGGACACATCCACCAAAGGAATAAATGTGGTATCACCTACTATGGTCGGCTCGCCGATTACAGTCTTGGAACCAACAAGATGATCCATATCCTTCATCAGGGAATCCATTACATTTGAAACATTGTTTTCAGCCATTTATTTTCCCTCCCGCTTTGCGCGTCTTATGAAACCTCTAACCTTCTTATCCATATACCATATTCCGGCATGCCATAATATGGGACCCAGATAAAACCTACCGCTTACCTTTGTATCAAGCTCATAGCTGTTCTCTTCCGTCTGTTCCGACGAAACCTCCACCTTGCCGGGTATCATGTCGATTATCGGAAGCGATAATGCGTAATACTGCCAGACCTTTACTACACTGCAGGGATCATCATTACGGTAATCAAGCTTTAAGTCCAGCCTGGTCGGAATGAACTGCTTAAGTATGGCACCAAATCTTTTCTTGGTCACTTCCCATACATATTCTGTGCCGCTGCTGGTCATAAGCCTCGAATAATATTCTATAGTTTCGATTATCTCATCTGCCTTGCCTACGGCCTTATCTACTAGTCCGTCCGCCTTTTCCGGCAGGTCGATGAGAAAATCCAGGGCCTCGTCAATCTTTGTATCGATCTTATTAAAGAACTCATCAAGCTTTCTGCCAAAGCTTTTCTTTCTCGCCCTTCTTTTTCTTTTTGATTTTTCTTTAGTTTTTTTATCCGGCTCTGCTGCTATACGCTCAGGCTGTTCTTTTTCAGCCAGCAGGCTTTTTTCAGGTTCTTCTGCAGAAACAGGTCCTGCTTTATCCTCTGTGGCAGCTGCCGTACTGCTGTTATCCGAAACCGGCTCCGCAGCATCGTCTGACTCCGGCTCTGCCGCTTCATCCTCGGCATTCAGGTCATACACGACTTTGCCGAAGACCTTGGCCTGGGCCTGCAGCCCGTCCTCGTACCAGACATCAATCTTCAGTATCCGGAAAATCCAATGTACCCTGGCCAGTGCATCAAAAGCATCGTGCTTCGTGACTATAAGCTCGTATCCGAATGGCCAGAAACAGGTCACCAGAACAATTGCGATCAGCAGCGCCACAATAAACACCACCAGGACCAGCAGTACTATGCCGATTATCTTTAATACTTCAAGAAATGTCATCATTTCCCGTACCGCCTGCCTGCAGCATGTGCCAGATAGCGCAGCGCGTAGTCGTAATTCTCAGCAAGACCGATTATCCTTATCTTCTGCCGCTTAAAGTACTTTGCATGCAGCATATAAGACGGAATAAATTCAGGCATTCCTGTCTCAGGATTAAGGTAAAGGGCAAAATAACCAAGAACCATTTCACCCCTTTTAAGCCTGTCACATATATCTTTCCTGTGGGATGTAACATAAGGACTCGTATATAATGCCTTTTCGAACTCTATCATTCATACTCCCCACAGTCTGCTGCGATATAAATTCTGATAAGTACCGTATGCCCGTTCAAGTATGGTCTTCTCATTCGCAAATTTAAGCAGGTGAATTGCCTCGTGGTACTTATAATATCCGGAATCCACAAAATACTCTTCCCGCTGGGGCTTGCTGTAATAATTGCATCCCTTCATCAGGTACCAGTGTACCTCTTTATTTACCACATCCTCCGGCACATAAAAAGTGTAGCCCGTCTTTCCAAGATATGTAACTATGGATGCTTTCGCCCCTGATTCTTCACTTACTTCCCTGAGCGCCGTCTGCGGATATTCTTCCCCCGGCTCAACAGTGCCTTTGGGCAAAACCCATCCTTCATACCTGTTCCTGAAATTCTTATACAGCAGAAGGATCTTGCCCCGAAAAATAACCACACCGCCACAGCTGACTGCTTCTATCAATGATGTCAACCCCTTTCGATGTGTAAAAACGCAAAACCACTCTAAATTATATGATATTTATGTTGATTTTGCAAACGCTATAAAAAGATATGCCTTGATAAAAAGTTAAAGATTTGGTCTTCTTCCGAAATAACCGGAAAGTATCCTCTGGGCAACAGGAACGGCTGTAGAACCACCTGTTCCGGCTCTTTCCATTATAACGGTAACGACTATGACAGGATCATCTGCCGGTGCATAGCCGGTAAACCAGGCATGACTGATATCGCTGCTGTCTGATATTTCAGCTGAACCGGTCTTTCCGGCAGCCGTATACGGCAGCCCCTTAAGAGCTGTAGCTGTTCCGGACTGCACAACAGCTTCCATAAAGGAACGCATTACAGCAACTTCCTCTGCAGTCATCACAGTCCCCAGTGGCTTTGGTGCATAGCTCTTGATTATATTTCCGTCTGATGAGACCACCTTGTCAACCATATAAGGTTTCATCATCACCCCGTCATTTGCAATAGCCAGGGTGACCATATTCATCTGAAGAGGTGTTACAAGAGTTTCCGACTGCCCGATAGCAGTCTGCATGATGTTTTCTTCCGTCATATTCTCGCGCATGCTGATATGGCTGGGATTAGCCTCAAAATCCACAGGCGGGACCTGATTAAACATAAGAGATTCAAGAGTCTGTGCAAATTTTGTCCTGTCCAGCCCAAGGCCTATATTTGCAAAGGAAGAATTGCAGGATTTTGCAAAGGAGCCTTTAAGATCAAGACCGCCATGGACAGTTCCATGAAAACAACGAATCGTGGTATCACCCTTTGTGATCTTTCCGCTGCAATTGTAATAATACTTAGACCAGTCCGTGGGATGTTCCCTTAAATATTCAAGTGTAGAGATGATCTTGAATGTTGACCCCGGAGGGTAAAGCCCCTGGGAAGCACGGTTCATCAGAGGACTGTTTATCTCGTCCTTGCTGATCTCGTCCCACTCCGCCTCTATGGAATTCGGGTCAAAACAGGGCTTCGAGACCATAGCGAGTATCCTGCCCGTCTTTGCCTCTGTAACAATAACTGCCCCCTTGTACTGTCCCAGACTGTTATATGCGATAAGCTGGACCGCCGGATCAAGGGATGTATATACACTGTTGCCCTGATCCTTGGATTCTTTAAGGTCATTGCTTAAGCGTTCGCTCAGGCTGATATCCGCACTCATCAGGTATTCCTGCATCTGCTTTTCCAGCCCCATTCCACCCTGGGCGCTGTATCCCACCGTATGAGCAAACATGTCATCATAAGGGTATATCCTTGTTTCTTTCCCTTCCGAATCAGCCTTAGTGTATGCAAGCTCAGTCCCGTCGGAAGCATATATGGTTCCACGGGTTATCTCAGCCTCTATCACTTCGATCCTTTTACGGTTGTAAGAATTGGAATAGACTTCGTTTCTTTCCCTGGTCTCGTGCCACACCAGAGCAAGTATCATCAGAACATAAACAACGGAAAAAAGGGCAGCCGTTACTCCCGCCGCCCTGTTAACAGGCTTCTTCTTTTTCTTTCTTTTTTTCTTTGCCATTAAATCATACAGGCTAAACGCTAAAATGTTTTTTCGTTTAGCCATACCAAACCGACCGCTGACTGCATACAGCAGTTACGGCTGCATTTCGTAATCAGGATATCAGTCCTTTAATGCCTTAAAAAGAATAGCAACACCAATATTTAACAGACATGTGATCACGATGATCCTAAAGATCTTCTTCATTGATGCATCAGTCTGCTTCTTTACCATTTTTTTGATAGCATTCTTAACTGTTTTTTTCATTCTAACCCCTCCTGAAAATAATCTTCAGTATCAGTCTGATAACCGGTTTTTTCCGTATTATCCGGCCACAGATAGAATTATATCACTTTTTATATATCAAAACTATTAAAAATCCCGCACATCCATAATATAGGAGATGCGGGATTTATTATTTGCTCTGAACCTATAGTTAAAGCATAAGTACTGAAATAATATTTACTTGCTGTTTTCTACAAGGCTAACACCATTAAGTGCCGCTACATTCTTAAAACCTGCCCAGCCATTATCATTCAATGCCGCGGTCCAGTCAGTCCCTGCAGGAACAGTCATCGTATAACTCTTATTCTCATATGTGAAGTTCCACGTCACAGGACATTCAGGGCGCTTCATCAGTTCAGCGATGACATACTGGTTAAATGAATAGCTGTCCTTAGTATCAAGCACGATAGGCTCACCGGCTTTAGCATTGGTTATGAGCTGCATGTTCTTATTAGCAGTAACGCTCTGTCTGGGAATTACAACCTCTGAAGAATGATCTATAAGGTTGCACTTCTTGCCGTCGCACTTAAGGGCCATCAGGCCATCCTCATTCTCTGTAGCTTCCTTGATCACTGTCATAACCATATTATGCACATGGGCAGGATGGCTAGAGGAACTAGATGAACTAGAGGAACTGGAGGAACTAGAGGCATTATTATTGTCAGCAGCAGCGTTATAATCATATACGCCATCATCATCAATAATTAATGTACCATCAATATCATCAAAAACATGCGTATCCAGCTCACTAAGACTCTTGTTTATTCTGCAAAGCACGCCCCCACAATTAAATGAAACCTCAACCGTGGCATCATCAGCCGGAGCACTAGCCAATTCTAATCTACCACGAAAACTAATACGTATTTTTCCTTCAGGAACATCAAGATCCGGAAATCCCGGTTCCTCATATGGACCTACCCATGCAAAAATACCGCCATCATTAACTGCTTGCCCATTAATCGTTATAGATGGGTTCGAAGTCTCAACCACTGCACCATTAGTTGTTTCAGCGCCACAGTCTACTCCACCATCCGCCTTAACTCCATTCGTCTGGCCCATAAATATAGCCCCGGCTAATGCAATTCCTGCAATAGCTGTGACTAACCTCTTCTTCCAAGTCTTTCTCATAATTTTAGTCTTCTCCTTTCATTTTTCACAATCACTTTAGGCCCTCCCTCTCACCGGAAAAGCCAAATGATTATACAACTACAGAATAAATTGTAGAAAAAATAGGGATAATCCGACAGTTCACATGTGTGCACATGTCTTATTTGCTACGATTTATATGGTTTCACCTTGAAGAAAGAATAAAAGACTAAAACTCAAAACAGTAATCAGAACAAACATACCATTGACGGAATGGCTAAATCAACAAAAAAATGACCATCGGGGCAACGCATAACTATGCACTTATGTGCTGCCCGGCCATTTTTTGAACCTCATAGTATTTCCTTACCAGTCCTGATCTTGACTCACAACCGGTCTTTTCATAGATTGAAGCGATATATTTCTGCAGCAGCCGCCTTGATATGGACAACTCCTGTGCCATTGCATCATTTATGTCCTCAGTTGTAACACATTTTTTAAACACATACTTCTCTTTCTCCGTCAAGCCGAATTCGTTTGCGAATATCTCTATCCACTCATCCTCCGTAGGCTCAGGAATAGAATTCTGAACCTTATTCTTCTGTCTGGATTCATTCCTGTTTTCCAGAACGTGCGAAATTAACAGAGCAACGACAGCAGACCACAGCAAAGCAATAGCTATTATCACTGATTCCTGTTTTAGAAGCAGTCCTGAAAACAAGCTCAATCCAACAGTGACTATTCCATCTATCACCCTTCCAAACCCCGCCCATAATCTTCCATAGCGGCTTCTTACCGCAAGATCCATGAAAGAAATGTGATAAAAAGAGCTTGCCACACCTAACCCAAGATAGAACAAAGAAATAAATATTACCATCCCGCTTTCATCATGATCACCCATTGCCCAGACCAACTGGTTAACGGCTATGACAGGCAGCACCACCAGAATAAGCGCAACTGCGTTTATCTTTTTAACAAAATGCACAGCAATACCCACCAGCATGTATCCCACAATGATCATGAGCCTTGGCCAGGAATAAACTATTGAAACTGTACCACCATTTTCCCATACAATAGACATAATCTGCCCATCCATCAGCCCCTCAAACATAAGAAGGACAGCACAGAGCAGGCAGGTCCTAACGATGACTGTCCGTGAAACATATTCCCCATTCAGATCATCAGTCCCAGACAGATTCCCGCCGTCCATGGCATCTGTTTTTACTGCGGAAAAGACTTCCATCTCCTTATTCTGCCCCATAAAAATCACAGCAAGAAATAGCGCTATAAGCAACACCGGACAAAACCACCAGTCGTTTATGCCACGCATCACAAACTGCAACAGAAATCCAACGGCAATTGCGCCCGTCAATATGAGGAAGCGGTATTTATTGTCCCTCAGATTAATTGCTGCGCAATAAAGCATTTCTCCCATAACTACACCCAACGAAAAGAGTTCACAGCACGAACCAATGATGTACAATGGAGCTGCCGGCTTTATGAACATAACAATCACCCCGCCGGCAAAAAGACAGGTAATCAGCGTATAAAGAACCCTGCCATCGATTCTTTCGAAAAAAAATCCATAAAACAACAACCCCAGAGCGACAGCAAGCTCCCCGACGCAATATATGACCCTAAGCCATTCTGCAGATAACTCCCCACTTTCCCCAACACTGGAATAGCTTTTGGCTACAAGAAAGAGAACCATAGCAATAACTATGTATACAAACAATAAAAATGTTTTTTTATTTTCCATACTATTTTCTTTTGACATTACGCTCACCCTCTGGGTTCTCAGACATTAAATCATCATCCTCAGGCTCGTCCTCATAGCCGTCTGCCTCGAAACCTGTATCATCATTTATAGACGCAGCGTCTTCTCCTTCATGTTCAGAATCATAAGCCCCGTCTTCATCCTCGTAACCGTCATAATATTCTTCTTCCGTTCCGCTTTTTTCATAAGCATCAGGTCCTTCGTCCTCATAAGCATCATTATCTAAGCATGATTCTTCCGCATACTCATCATACGATTCATCGTCATCATCTTCGCCAGCATCCGAGACTTCTTCATCATCATATCCATCATCAAAATCATCTGAATCATAATATCCATCCGACGAATCATCCTCTTCATCGATATCTTCATCTGCATCTATGTCATAGACTTCGGCATCGTCTTCAATGTCATCCGGTTCCTCAGCATTTTCATCTATATCATAAATCTCAATTTCATCTTCAGTTTCAGCTATTTCACTGTCATCCTCATCAGCACCATAGATTTCATCCATCCTAATAAGTCCTGCCCCCTGTACCACAGATATCAGGCAGAGCGTTGCCAGTGCAGAGCTTCCGCCGCTGCTTATAAGTGGCAGTGTCACGCCGGTAAGGGGAATCAGTCGCAAGCCGCCGCCTATGGTAAGGAACACCTGAGTGCCGTAGCACACTGCAAGTCCCATAACGACAATGCGGTAATATTTATCTTTAATCCTGCCCGCCAGAAGCAGCATAATAAAACAGAAATTAAGACAGAGGAGTATCAGCAGCATTCCGAACAGAGCACCTGATTCCTCAACAATAGCCGAAAACACAAAATCCTCTCCCACCTCCGGAATGGTTCCCGGGAGTCCGCGCCCTATGCCTCTTCCATACCATCCGCCTGTACCTATGGCAAAGATGGACTGGGTTAGCTGATACCCTGTAGAATCAATATCCGTCCAGGGGTCGATCCAGGTATTGAACCTGACCCTGACATGGGAAAACAGGCTGTAGGCTGCTACCACAGCCGCCAGTCCCCCGGCCGTTCCCAGCAGCACATAGCGGAACCTGCCGGTTCCCATGTATACCATTGAGAAAAACATCACATAAAAGATCAGAGCCATACCAAGGTCCTTGGAAATAACCAGCACCATTACAAACACAGCCGCACAGACTGATGCAATAACAAAGCGTTTCATGTTATATACTTCGTATAATATGCCTGCAATAAAGAATGCAAAAAGGATCTTTACAAACTCTGAAGGCTGGAAAATAAGGCCGAATAATTTTATTGAAAGCTTGGCACCATTGGTGATCGCTCCCAACGCAAAAACAGCGATCAGTGCACCTGCACCTGCAATTCCGGTTACATACCAGAATTTTTTGATGAGCTTCAATCTATGGACAATCATCGGAATGAAAACAGAAATCACAAGTGAAACAGCAATTATAGCAAACTGTCTCAAAGCCTTTTGTGAAGATATACGATACTGCACTACAAAGCCCACAGACATCATGAAAAGAGTCTGTACAAGGATCAGCCTGTTCAGTTCAGGATAAAAGTGATACATCACCCGGGAATATATGAACATGACCGTCATCTCGATAGCCCACATCATTATGACCTTCGACACCATGTCGCTGTCGCCTTTGTCATAATAAGAGAGCGTCAGGCAGGCCATGCCACCGGAAAAAAGGAGATAAACATGAGCTTCCAGAAGATAGAACAAACCGTTCCTTCCGTCATCATCCCTTCTTTTCATCGCCAAAAAAGAAAGCAGCGTATAGAAAGCAAGCAGTATGATATTCAGATATTTTCCTATTTCTATCAGAAAAAGTATCACTTTTAATCTGCCCCTCTTGAAAAATGTCCGGCCGTAAACCCTTCGCGTCCAAAAAAACTGTCAGCATCAATTCTTTCTCCGCTTACCAATGCTTCAAACATTGAAAGAATCTCAGATGTTCCTGCCTTATCCTCTACTGAAAACTCGAGCCTGTAGTTTTGTGCAATACTGCCATCCTTTATCTTTGCCCAGGCATTATGAAGGGAAACCGGCACGCAGTTAAATAATATGTTATAACAGAATTCATGTACAGGCACCATCGGAAAGCTGTGTCCCTTTTCATCTTTTATTATGCATATGCCCGAGTTTTTATCGCATTTATCCACTGTCTTATATATGCAGTTAGCTGAATACATAAGAGGAAGATATCCGTACAGTATAAACTCAGGACTGCCTGTAGCAGACAGATGCATGAGTTTCTTTGAGTTAAGCTCCACTCCCGCAGTATAGCCCCCACAGTTTTCTGCTATCACTGATGCTGCAATATCGTTATATGCATACAGGTGTATGTCGCCCCTTATCTGCGACCTGTCATAATACTCCGATGCAATTGCCAGTGCATCCACACCGTCACAGTATACACCTGCAAAAAGTCCGCTTGCATGCAGCTCTTCTGTCTTTCTTTTTATCTTCTCCGCAGCCTTCTGCCTTATGATCTCCGGCAGTGCGAAATATAATTTTTTATCGGACTCCCCTGCAATCTGCTTAAGCTCGGAATCTGTAAATGAAGGATCCGAAAGCAGGGCAAAATCCCTGATGATTACACCGTTCGTAAGACTGCTTTTCAAAACAGCATACAGCTGGTCTTTTGTACGGACAGCTGCAATAAACTCCCTGCCATTTTCTGCTTTTCTGCCATCTGCCTTGCGGTCAGCTTTAACTGTCCCCTGCCCGTATATCATAGCATCGGAACATACTTTCCCTGCCCGAGTCATTACGACTGCATCGGTCAGCTCATCCAGTGCCTGCCTTCTTATTTTCTTAAGGACACTGACCGGAACAAAACTTTTACCATCGTTATCTATAGACAATCTTTCTATTTCGAATGCCGTATCACCGGTCATTTTTATCTTGTCCGAAAGCATTTCATCAGATACCGGTGTACCGGCAGCGTGCTGAACAATACCGCCTCTTACAGTCACAGTTTTTTCAGATTCCAATAAGGCAGTTCCGGAATTCTCACCGGCACGATCTTCCGTCAAAGTACTGAGGCTCAACTCCAGTTCTTCACCGCACTTCACTTTAAGTGTGCCATCCAGCAGGACTTTCTTCTTGCCGGTAAGATATTTTTTCCTGATGTTCTCCTTAAGAATATCAGGAGTCTTCACATATGCAGGTGATTTTACCGACACCATCTCCCTGCCATTATGCTTAAAGTAATATCCCTCCTGCCTGTCTGAGCGTATATATAGTTCATCCAGGCATTTCCTGTCATCTTCGGTTATACGCAGCGCGCCTGTATTTGCATACTCGTCGATTATCCTTCTATAGACAGCAGTCACTCCGGCAGAATACTCCGGACTCTTCAGTCTTCCTTCTATCTTGAAGGAATCTATACCGGCATCTATCAGCTTATCAATGTATGTCGCACTGCACATATCCTTCATGCTTAAGTAATATGCATAGTCGGTATTGTCAGTTCTGTATTTCTGTCTGCATGGGCCGGCGCATCTTCCCCTGTTGCCGCTCCTGCCTCCTGCAAGCGAGCTCATAAGGCACTTTCCGGAATAGGCATAACACATGGCACCGTGTATGAAACATTCCACTTCCACACCGGTCTTTTTTATCTCCTTTATCTCGGAAAGGGACAGCTCCCTGGCAGGAACCACTCTGGACACGCCCCTGTCCATAAGCCACCTGCTTCCGTATGCGGTCATTACCGCCATCTGTGTGCTGGCATGGAGTCCCAGTTCAGAGTATCTTGATCTGAAAGCCCGCAGAACACCAAGGTCCTGGATTATACAGGCATCCAGTCCGGCTTCATACAGTGGATCCATGATCTCAAAAAGCTCAATAAGCTCGCTGTTGTACATCAGTATATTTGTTGTAAGATAGATTTTTTTGCCGAGAAGATGGGCGTAGGATATCACATCCTTGAGCTCATCAACAGAGAGATTTTTGGCAGATGCCCTTGCGGAAAAAAACTGTGCTCCGAGATAAACAGCATCAGCCCCCGCATTCAGTGCGCCAATGGCACTTTCATGATCACCTGCCGGAGAAAGAAGTTCCATATGATCAACGCTTTATGGGATTAACATTATTATTACTGTTATTATTGCGTCCTTTTAACTCAAGCTGAAGTTCCATGACCTTCTTTTCGCTTTCCTTAAGTTCTTTCTGAACCTGATCCAGCTTCTTTTTCATATCATCAGCCATCATTGCCTTATTTATGCTGTCATGCTTGATATCATCAAGATCATTGTTCTTAGCCTTAAGCTCCTGCTCAAGTTCATTTATCCTGGCCTGGGCTTTAAGGAAATCATCAGCTATATTTATCTCAAGCAGTCTGTGCCTTATATCGGGAGCAGCACCATGAAAAGCCCTTACATTCTCACACTCTTCGATCCTGTTGTTGATGTAGTTAGCTACTTTCTGCATATACTCTTCGCTCTCGCAGCTGCTCATCGTCATAACTTTATTGTCGATCAGGACCCTGATTGTTTTTTTCTCTGCCATTGTGCTCTCCCCTTTTTATTGCTGATATACAAACAGAAGACTATTTACGGATTATTTCGTGCTTAACAGCGCCAAATTAATTATGTAAACCATCAAATATTATATACACATTGCCTGATTAAATCAAGCCTATATGGTCATAAGCTTTGTCAGTAGCCACCCTTCCTTTCGGAGTGCGGTTTATGTATCCGTTCTGTAAAAGGTACGGCTCACAAACATCCTCGATAGTACCTGAATCCTCTCCAAGAGATGCTGCGATAGTATCTATCCCAACCGGACCTCCGGCAAAATTCTTTATTATCATACGCAGATAATTTCTGTCCAGCTCATCCAGTCCGTCCTTGTCTACTTTCATAAGCTCCAGCGCATACTCTGCGGCTTCCTTTGTTATCACACCGTCAAATTTGATCTGGGCAAAATCCCGCACACGCTTAAGCATCCGGTTTGCAAGCCTCGGTGTTCCCCTTGACCGCTTCGCCATTTCCATAGCACCGTCATCGGTTATCTCCACCGAAAGCTTCCTTGCTGAGTTGAGTATTATCTGCTTCAGTTCATCATGGGAATAGTATTCCAGATGCTCATTTAATCCGAAACGGTCACGTAAAGGTGCAGACAGAAGCCCCGACCTTGTAGTTGCCCCTATCAACGTAAAATGCGGAAGTTCAAGTCTTACGGATTTAGTGGACTCACCGTTCTTGCCGATAATGATGTCTATCTGGAAGTCTTCCATTGCAGGATAAAGTACTTCCTCCACAGTCCTTGGAAGCCTGTGTATCTCATCGATGAAAAGCACATCCCCCGGCTGAAGATTATTGAGTATGGCAGCCAGCTCACCGGGCTTTTCTATCGCAGGGCCGCTGGTGATCTTGATGCCCACACCCATTTCATTTGCGATTATCCCTGCCAGGGTGGTCTTGCCCAGTCCCGGAGGGCCGAAGAAAAGTGCATGGTCAAGAGGCTCCCCTCTCTGAAGGGCAGCCTTTATATAGACGGAAAGATTGCTCTTTAACTTCTCCTGGCCGATGTAATCCTTAAGGAACTGCGGCCTTAAAGTAGTCTCTATCTTTTCATCTTCTGCTGTAAATGATGTTTCTATCATTCTCTTTGACATCTTCTCAAATAAATCTGTATAGTTTTAAGGATATGCAGAAAAACCGGCGTTACCGATTTAAGGCTGCTTCATGTACTTTAAAGCGGCTTTAATAAGCACATCCGAATCCGCTCCGTCACCTACTGACTGCAACGCCTTTGATACAGCCTGCATGGCCTCGCGCTTACTGTAGCCTATGGCCATCAGTGCATCACAGGTATCCTGTGCAGCACCACTGTCCATGACAGTTTCATCATTATCCTGTACACTGATCCCGCCCGAAATGAACTTCCCGGGATCGATCTTATTTTTAAGATCAACTATAAGTCTTTCCGCAGTCTTGGATGATACGCCTTTCGCCTTGGAAAGGGTCTTGGCATCCCCGGATATGATCGCCGTTCCAACCTGCTCGGGACTGAGCACGGAAAGAAGTGCCATACCGGCTTTCGGTCCCACGCCACTTACCGTTATTAACAGCTTAAACAGATCCAGCTCATCCGATGTGGGAAAACCATAAAGGGACAGCGCATCCTGGGTAAGGGATGTGTAAGTATAAACCACTGTTTCATCCCCCACAGGCGGCAGATAGTCCATCCGTCCCTCCGGGAAATAGATATTATATCCTATTCCCGAAGTTTCTATGACAATATGTCCCGGTGTCTTTTGCACCAGTATTCCTTTGAAATATGCGTACATCAGTCTGCGTTTGAATTAAGATAATTTACAAGACCTTCAGCCTTAATGATCTTCTGCATGAACTCAGGGAAAGCCTGACCTTTAAAAGTCTCTCCCGTAGTCTTGTTTGTAATGACACCGTCATCAAAATTGACCTCAACCTCATCCCCGTCCTTTATGGCAGCTGCTGCCGCAGGACACTCAAGAATGGGAAGGCCTATATTGATGGCATTCCTGTAGAATATCCTTGCAAAAGTATCTGCTATTACGCAGCTTACTCCTGCAGCCTTGATGGCAATGGGAGCATGCTCCCTGGATGAACCGCAGCCGAAATTCTTGTCAGCCACGATGATGTCACCCTTCTTTACTTTCTTTACAAATTCCGCATCTATATCCTCCATGCAGTGCTGTGCAAGCTCTGCAGGATCTGATGAATTAAGATACCTTGCGGGTATTATAACGTCAGTGTCAACATTGTCACCGAATTTAAAAACTCTTCCTTCAGCTTTCATTTATACTCCTTCTGCCGCATTATGCAGCTATGCTTCATCACACTTACTGTAAATCCCTGCTGCCCCGTCAGATATCTTCGGGAGATGCTATGCGGCCGGCGATGGCTGACGCTGCAGCAACGGCAGGGCTTGCCAGATAAATCTCACTCTTTACATGTCCCATTCTTCCGACAAAGTTCCTATTGGTGGTGGAAACGCATCTTTCTCCTTCTGCCAGGATGCCCATGTATCCGCCAAGGCAAGGGCCGCAGGTAGGTGTGCTCACCACAGCACCTGCCTCTATGAAAATCTTAAGCAGACCTTCTTCCATAGCCTGCATGTATATACTCTGGGTTGCAGGGATTATGATACAGCGCATACCCTTCGCAATATGCTTTCCCTTAAGTATGGAAGCAGCAATGCGCATATCATCAATGCGTCCGTTTGTGCATGAACCGATGACCACCTGGTCAATGGCTATATCACCGCAGTCATCTATAGTATGTGTATTCTCCGGCAGATGGGGGAAAGCAACCGTAGGCTTAAGCTTGTCCAGCTCTATGGTATATTCCTCATCATATACAGCATCCGCATCTGCTTCATAAACATTCCACTGACGGGTGGTATGCTCCTTAAGATAAGCAATGGTCTTGTCATCCACAGGGAAGATACCGTTCTTGCCACCTGCCTCTATTGCCATATTGGCAATGGTGAAACGGTCATCCATTGAAAGATACTGTATACCGTCACCAACAAATTCCATAGACTTGTAAAGCGCACCATCCACACCGATCATTCCTATGATGTGGAGTATGATGTCCTTACCGGATATCCACTTTGCAGGCTTGCCGGTAAGATTGAACTTTATAGCAGACGGAACCTTAAACCATGCCTTACCTGTGGACATTCCTGCTGCCATATCGGTAGAACCTACACCTGTTGAAAACGCGCCTACCGCACCGTATGTACAGGTATGGGAATCAGCACCGATTATCACATCCCCCGGCACAGTCAGGCCTTTTTCAGGGAGCAGAGCATGCTCTATGCCCATCTCACCCACTTCAAAATAATTAGTGATATCATTCTTTCTTGCAAACTCCCGGACACACTTGCAGTGCTCTGCGGACTTTATATCCTTATTCGGAACAAAGTGGTCAGGTACAAGGGCTATCTTGTCCTTGTTGAATACAGTCTGCTTTGAAAATTTATCCATCTCATGTATGGCTACGGGGCTTGTGATATCATTGCCCAGTACAAGATCCAGGTCACACATGATAAGCTGGCCGGCTTCAACCTTTTCCAGGCCTGCGCCATGTGCAAGGATCTTCTGTGTCATCGTCATTCCCATTATTATATAAACCTCCTTGATATACTTGGTCGAAAGTAACTGCCACCGCCTCTTAAGATCAGACAAATGATCCCTTACAGGAAATCCTGTGTGGTGCCGGCTGCTTTCGACATTTAAATGATATTATAGTAGACATAAGTTAAAATTACAATTTCTTAATATAAACTTCCCACTCACAGAACTATCCAGAACGACGCCCGGAGTGCTTTTCGAACAGTCACGAGGCGTTGCCTCGGTTCGAAAAAGCACGATGGGCTGTCGTTCCTATATATGTATACTAAATGTGGGAAGTTTCACTTAATTTAAACTATCTTCACCGTAGTCGGTACCATATGCTTGCCCATACGCTCAGCCACAAAGTTCTGAAGTGCTTCCGTATCGATTTCCTTGTCAGTCTTTATATCCACAGCCTGATTGAAAGCATTGTTGGTACCATACTCAACATATGCCTTTGTCTCCTTTACGCCTGGGAAAGTATTGCAGAGTTTCTCAAGCTCAAAGAGATTGGGATAAAACCGTCCTGTAAGGGACTCTCTGAGTATAACCCTTCCGGACTGGTAGAGAGCTTCCACTTCACCCTTAGGAGTGATCCTTGCCTCAATTCCCGTATCGTAAAGAGTTCCCGGCGAATACAGGCTCTCTATGGATTCAAGATCATCATCCGTCTTTACATCCAGGATGTATAATCTTCCCCATGCACCATAAGGCTTTTTCTTTCCATGATCATCAAGAATATAAGGCTTAACTTCAGCATCATCATCCAATCCCTTTACAAGCTGCATTCCGAGAGCTGAATTAAGCTTTCCTGCAGTAACGGTAAAGTGCTTGGGATAAAGCCTGGGGCTTAAATGATACTTAAGACGCCTTGCTGACCTCTCCTCTGACATTGCGAAGATAACATTGTCCATTGCCTCCATGAAGATAGCCAGCATCTCCCTGTCATAACGGTTCTCCCAGTACCTGAGCTCATATACATAACCGCCGTTCCTCTGATGTATCATCAGGTGGAAAGGAAGCGAGTCAAGCTGCAGGTGCATTGACTGGGCAGGTTCACCGCCTATCTGAGGAATGGTAAGGATGTCGCCCTGGTACTGGATAAACATCTCGTCGTTATGCTGTGTAGCCATATGACATTCCATGGTATGGAGTATCTGATCGGCATTACGCTTTACCATATCCTTTACTGTCTCATGAGGAACCCTCTTGTATCTGAAAAGGTATGTAACGAAAAGACATCCGGCTAAACGCATCCATCTGCCGTCGGTCCTTCCGCTGTGGATACTGGAGATAACAACATCGTCTCCCATACCCCAGAGCCCAACCAGATAACTGAATGCTGAAAGGAACACAGCATTTTCGGATACACCGTATTCATTACAGTAACCCTGGACAGTCTTGATATCCAGACTCTTAAACTTACCGCTGAGTACCGCATTGTGGGCAGTATTAAGGTCATAGCTGTCCTTCTTTGCCAGGACGTTTCTGTCCACCCTGTAGCCCTTAAGGAAATCCTGATAGAAGGCAACATCCCTGTCTCTGATTCCCTTTGCTTCCCTGTCATACTCATCAAGTATGTACTCGTAGTAAGTATAATCAGATTTCTTAACTTCCCTGCCAAGATAAAGATTGCTTAAGTCCTCAAGCAGGATGTTCATGGTCATTCCGTCTCCGATTATGTGGGCCACATCGAACAGAATGTACTTGCTGGAAGGTGTCTCATAAAGTCCTATATGATAAAGCTTTTCGCCCTTGGTATACATATAAGGAACAAGGAGGGTACGCCTCTTTTCCTCCCATTCCGCATCAGACATGGTCATGAACTCTATGTCGATCTCACGCTTATCGTCACGGAAGTTCGCAAGCATTCCGTTTTCGCCGGGCTGTATCACATCCCTCAGCACAGGGTGTATATCAAAGAGCTTGTATATTGCCTCCTTCATCCTGTTCATATCGATCTTCTCATCAAGCTTAAAGAAGAAAGGAAGGTTTGCGGTGGTATTGCCCCTCATCACATAAGCAAAATACATCTGGAGCTTTGTAAGGGGATATACTTCCCTTACCGTATAGTCCACGCTTCCGGCGCTGTCCTTTTCTGCCTTAAGCATTGCAAGCTTCTCTACCGTAGGATTTGCCATGAGCTCCGTAAGAGTCATGGAGAAATCACATTTTTCCTGCAGTTCCGTAAGGAGCATTATGCTGGCAAAGGAATCAAGCCCGCAGGTGAAAAGATCTGAATCAATGCCGAACCTCTTATGTGCCAGGCAGTGAGCGCAGGCATCGTAGATCTTCTTCTGGTCTTCGTTCTCCGGAAGCTTTACTTCAATATCGGATTTCTTTCTTGCAGCCCTTTCCTTTTCGAATTCGCCGCGGATTATCTTCTTAGAGCTGGTCTTTAGGAAAGGAACCTTCCTCATTGATGTTCTTAATATACGTTTGTAATTCGGCAGTGTCTCATTCACACGCTTTACCACATTCTCAAGCTCTGCCAATACATCCTGCACTCCCATGCTCTCCGCATATTTAAAATTGGGATATATCTCGCACTGAAGCACATCATCCTCACCATATACAAGTATCTCCTGTACAAGGGGCTCAGTTGCAAAGAGACCTTCCAGTTCCTCAGGCGCAACATTTTCACCATTGCTTAAGACGATCAGGTTCTTTATGCGTCCTGTTAGATAGATGAATCCTTCCTCATCCACATAACCCGCGTCACCGGTCTTAAGCCAGCCGTCCTCTGTAAATGTAGCCTTTGTAAGCTCAGGCTCGTTGTAATAGCCTTTCATAACAGAAGGGCTCTTTACCTGAAGCTCTCCGTTCTGTACACGTACTTCACATCTCTTTACCACCTTACCGGCACTGGTCACTTTATCAGGTCTATTATAATCCGGGGATGAGATCAGAGGTGCACATTCCGACATTCCGTAGCCCTGACCTATCAGAACGCCTGCATCAACATACCTGAGCGCAAGGTCGGCCGGAAGCCCGCCGCCGCCGCATACAAGCCTGTTCAAGTTCTTTCCGTATACCATATGTAT
The DNA here is from genome assembly GCA_017635395.1 of Lachnospiraceae bacterium. Taxonomy (GTDB): domain Bacteria; phylum Bacillota; class Clostridia; order Lachnospirales; family Lachnospiraceae; genus NK4A136. Next base: position 4,503 of record JAGBLN010000049.1, on the reverse strand, counting down.
CAGATCCCTGGGCGTAAGCGCACTGTCCTGCTCAGCCATCAGAGCTATCTTGTTGTACAGTGCTTTCGCGATCATTGGAACCATATGTATGACTGACGGTTCAAATACCAAAAGGTGCTTTGCAAGCATCGAAAGCTGTCCGTTAAGCGCTACAGTGGCACCTACAGAAAGTCCGATCAGAAAATCGCAGTTTATCGCAAATACATGATGTATGGGAAGAACATTTAAGTAAACTATCTCTCCGGGGGGTTCAGGTACTACCTGCGAGAATACGTTATCCGTAAGATTACCGTTGGTAAGCATTACCCCTTTGCTCTTTCCGCTGGTTCCGGAAGTGAATAGTATCATCGCAAGATCATCCGGGGATACGGAATCCTCATCCCCATCCATTGCCCAGGAAGAGGCAGAAAAGCGGCTGTCCCGGAGAATATCGTTCAAGCTCTTTATACCTTTTACAGACTGAAGCGAATAGTATTCTTTCACATCAGGACACATATCCTTTGCAGCCGAAACTATAGGCTCATATTCCCAGTCGTAAAAAAGCACATCCACATCGGACCTTATCAAGCTGTCCGCAAGGTGCTCCCTGTCCATCTGGACGTCCAGCGGCACAACGACATTGCCCGAACCCATTACGCCAAGAAGGACCGGCAGATAATGATGGCTTGAGGAACCGAAAAGAGCTATATTAACAGTCCTTCCCAGTTCAGTACGCATCCTGTTGGCATAAGAACCCACGATCCTGCAGAGTCCCGCAAACTTCTCATAACTGATGTCATAGATCAGGTCATTGTACTCATAACGCAGATAAGCCCTGTCCGTAAATTCGGCAGCAGACTTGTCTATCATGTCCCTGATGGTCTTTGTGTTTTCGTAGGTTAACGCAGTATATTCTTTTTCAGCCATAATTTCCCCCTTTTTTAATTTGCTGATCCGAAATGTCCTACAATGCCCGATCCATAATGTCATATACTGAATTCATTTACTTGGTACTTGTAATCACAAATAAAAGTATATATTATCTTACAGGGAAAAAACAATAACAAATTACTTTGATTTTCAAAATATTATGACAAAAAGAAACTCTAAAAAAACAAATTCAACACTGGCGATACATCCAGATTTTCAAAAGCTTAAAGGGATACCTGTTCCGAAAACGCTTTCCCAGGTCAGGAGCATACAATTGCTTTTCCACAGACGGATGCACAGGGAAAGATCTACGGAAGATTTTGATGTAAAGCACATCAGACTAAGATCCGCCTTTTCACAGAAAAAAAAGATAAGGACACTTATCTACTCTTCAAAGAATCTTGCACCGGATGAGAACGCCCCCTGTCTGTACTTCATACACGGCGGAGCCTTCCTGCTTCCGGCCCTGCCATATCACTACCGTTTTGCAAGGCTTGTTGCAAAAAGCTTACGTTGCAGGGTGGTAATGCCCATGTATGACCTTGCCCCCTACCAGGTGCCTCCCATACAGCAGGAAGAGATATTCGAAATATACAAACACCTGATAGATAATCCGGAACAATTTCATATAAATCCGGAAAAAATCATTGCAGCCGGTGACAGTGCCGGTGGGACACTTGCAGCTGCCCTTTGCCTTATGGCAAGGGACAGGAATGTTCAGCTTCCGCTTGCACAGGCACTATTCTATCCCAGCCTTGATGTAAGACTGAATACGGAATCCATGAAAAAATACACTGATGTGCCTGTATGCAACGCCAAATCAATAAGAGAATACTACCGGCTCTGTCGTCCCGAAGAATACTACGGCAGCAATGATTACCGTTCTCCTATAGAGGCAGTCTCATTAAAGGACATGCCGGATACATACATTGAAACAGCTGAATTTGACGCCCTACATGATGACGGCATAGCATATGCAAAAAGACTTAAAGAAGAGGGCTGCAGTGTTGTACTTAATGACACCAAAGGAACCGTGCATGCCTTTGAGATAGCAAAGAACAGCGAGATCACAAAGGCAATCCTCCTGCAACGGATAGATTTCATGCGAGGCATATTAGGGGGAGTATAAACATCACTGCTTATCGCTTATGTATGCCCCATGGTTGCCTGCATACTGTATCTCCCCCGGCTTTGCATAAGTAAAAATGCTTTTATAGCCGTAGTCGGTCTCTTCAATATCATCCGACAGAATATAGAATATCTTCCGTTTCAATTTCACTTATTGTAACGGTCTCGTAATACCATTCCTTTCCGTTTATGGATGATGCATATGTTTCCTCTATCCATTCATCCGTAAGCTGTGGCGATGAGGGTTCAGCCGCAGCCGGTTCATCCGAATTCATCCGTTCAATAAGCGGATTCCATTCCACCAGCACTTCATTGTCAGCCACAAACACCTGTCACCTGCCGGTCAGCATGGAAAGAACAAGCGCAATCACACCGTAATGCTCAAGCAGAATCTTTATGCCTATCAAAAGCAGTACTATTCCGCCGGCAGCCTCGGCACCGGACTTATATTTCGTCCCAAAAACGCTCCCTATGCGTACCCCTGCCGCCGAAATAAGGAAAGTTGTAATAAGGATCAAAACACATGCAACCGCTGTATTAATTAATCCGGATGCATTCAGGATTTTTACAGGAACGGCTACAAATGTAATACCGACAGCCAGCGCATCTATCGAAGTTGCAACTGCCATCATAAACATTGTCTTTATTCCAAAGCCGGCTTCAATCTCCTCCTCTTCTTTCGAAAAAGCCTCTTTCAGCATATTTATGCCTATGACCGCCAAAAGAAAAAATGCCAGCCAAGGTGCGATCCTGTTTATAATAAATTCAAAACGGCTGCCCACCAGGAATCCTATGAACGGCATAAGTCCCTGGAAGCCGCCAAACCAGACGCCGCAAATAGCACATTCCTTCATCGTGATCTTTTTTGTCGAAAGTCCTTTGCAGATTGATACCGCAAAAGCATCCATGGAAAGGCCGACTGCAAGCATCATTAGTTCTATTAAACCCATGATATTTCCTCCAGAAATAAAAATAACCGCTTTATTCAAAGCGGCGTACATCTGATTAATATAGCCCACGCACAGCCGCTTACCGGTTGCACATGAGTCTCGCAATTTAAAGTAAGCCAGGTTCTTATAACCATTATGTTGACTTACTGCGCAGGCGCTTGCTACTCCCTCACTGCCATTTTAGTCTATCAGCGTGCATTTTTGTTAGTCAATGAAAACATCAAATAGTCTATGCTAACGTCCAAAAATATCACAGTTCCTTACTAATGGCTATCACCTTATGATTATGTTAAAATACCCCTATGAACATACTTTTTATTTTCACAGGCGGAACAATAGGCAGCCGCACACAGGATGACATCATATCCACCGATCCGGAAATCCCTTACAGGCTGATAGACAGCTATAAACAGATACATGGCATCGACTTTTCTTTTGATGCCATTTCTCCGTATATTATACTCAGCGAAAACAATGACGGAGCTCATATAAAGCTGTTGTCGGAAACTGTAAACGACGCCCTTGCATCAGACAGATATGACGGCATCATAATTGCCCACGGAACAGATACGCTTTTATTTTCAGCAGATATAATTTCATTGCTTATACCGGCGGACAGCATTCCCATATGCTTTGTATCATCAGCCTATCCTCCGGAAGACCCCAGGGCCAATGCCCTGGACAATCTTCATGCTGCTATAAATATAATAAAATTCGGAAACTTTAACGGCACAGTAGTTCCCTACAGGAACCATGATAATTCAGTTTATATCCACCGGCCTATATACCTTCTGGAAGCACAGCCATTTAACGACGAGCTGTTCTCATTAAAAACCATGCATATAGCTGTTTGGGATAATGAGGCTTTCGTCTTCAGCAATGAATATGATACTGCACGCTATATTTCAGACCTTTCATCATTAAGGCAGCTGACTGACACTCCGGTCAGCATCGCCGGTCTTACGGAGGATAACAGGCATATACTCCATGTCAGGCCTTTTCCCGGCATGGTTTATCCGGATATACCTGACTCTATCAGGTACATACTCCATGAAAGCTTCCACTCCGGAACTATCAATACCGTATCCGAAAATGCAAAAGTTTTTTTCCGGGAAGCATTCCAAAGGAATATCCCCGTATACCTGACCGGAGTTTACGGCGGGGCGTCCTACGAAAGCACAAAAGAATTTGAAAACCTGCATATAAACACCGTCAGTGAAATCTCCCCCACGGCGGTTTACTGCCGGCTGATGCTTGGGTGACCTATACCGTAAGATTTTCTCTCAACACTAATCATATTGAATATTCCACGATGATCAGGGCCCGGTTATGCAATGAGTCACAATGGAAGATGTCCAATGATTATGCTATAATGTATAGCAAACGCCAAAAATCTTTTCGTTTTGGCGTTTGCTGCGCCGGATTTTGGCCGCTGAAAGCGGCAAATTTCCTTACAAAATCCGTGCGCATCCTGCCGGAGGCTTATAGTAAGCGAAATTATTAATTTCGCTTACTA
>JAGBLN010000048.1 GCA_017635395.1 Lachnospiraceae bacterium | reverse complement strand
GACAGCCCGAAGCACTTGCTGCTGAGGGCGTACAAATGCGTGAATTAGGCAATGGCAGCCCGCCATTTGCAAAGCAAATTTATAATTGCGGGCTGCCGTAACTGGAAGAACCGATAGGTTCTGAACAGTTATAATTTGCTGGTAAAAAAGCAGGGATGCATGTCCCTGCCTTGAAATAAGAACAATAAACGGAGGAAAAGAAAATGGTTGCATGGAATAACCTTGATACCCTTGGTTCCTATAAGGAATTAGAGAAAAAGGAAAAAGTAGTTTTAAAGGATGTAATGAGCGGCGACAGCGGAGCTGACCGTGTAAAGAAATATACAATGCCCATGGCAGCAGGCCTTAATTATAATTACGCAGCAAAGGCTGTTAATGATGACATCATAGACGGTCTTGCAAAGCTTGCGGATGAGGCACAGCTTGCAGAAAAGTTCGAGGCTCTTTACAACGGAGAAGTGATCAATACAGGCGAGAAGAGACTGGTTCTCCATCAGCTTACCCGTTCACAGCTCGGAAACGACGTTGTAAAGGACGGCGTAAACAAGAGAGAGTTCTATGTGGCACAGCAGAAGAAAATCGCTGATTTTGCTAACGATGTACACGCAGGCAAGATTGTAAACGGCGCAGGCGAGAAGTTCACAACTGTTGTTCAGATTGGTATCGGCGGTTCTGACCTTGGCCCCCGTGCTATCTACATTGCACTTGAGAACTGGGCAAGAAAGACCGGCAACTTCAACATGGAAGCAAAGTTCATCAGCAACGTGGATCCTGATGATGCAGCAGGCGTTCTTCAGGGAATCGATGTTGCACATTCGCTTTTCGTACTTGTATCAAAGTCCGGTACTACACTTGAGACTCTTACAAATGAGTCTTTCGTAAAGGATGCCCTTAAGAAGGCAGGCCTTGATGCTTCCAAGCACATGGTAGCAGTTACCAGCGAGACTTCACCTCTTGCAGGCAACAGCGATTATCTGCAGGCATTCTTCATGGATGATTTCATCGGCGGAAGATTTTCTTCCACTTCAGCAGTAGGCGGCGCGGTTCTTTCACTTGCATTCACTCCTGAGGTATTCGCAAGCTTCTTAAACGGCGCAGCTGAGGAAGACAAGCTTGCAACCAACAAGAACGTTAAAGAGAATCCTGCAATGCTGGATGCCCTTATCGGCGTATACGAGAGAAACGTACTTGGCTTCCCTTCAACAGCACTGCTTCCTTACTCACAGGCACTCAGCCGCTTCCCTGCACACCTTCAGCAGGCAGACATGGAGTCCAACGGTAAGAGCGTTAACCGTTTCGGTGAGTTCGTAAGCTATCCCACAGGCCCCGTTCTCTTCGGCGAGCCGGGAACAAACGGACAGCACTCTTTCTATCAGCTGCTTCACCAGGGAACCGATATCATTCCTCTTCAGTTCATCGGTTTCAAGGACAGCCAGCTGGGCGTTGACGTAGACATCCAGGGCAGCACCAGCCAGAAGAAGCTCTGTGCAAACGTAGTTGCTCAGATCATCGCTTTCGCTTGCGGCAAGGATGATGAGAACAACAACAAGAAGTTCGCAGGTAACCGTCCTTCCAGCATCATCATAGGTGACCAGCTTACACCTGAATCAATGGGCGCGCTGCTTTCACACTTTGAGAATAAGATCATGTTCCAGGGATTCCTGTGGAACGTAAACAGCTTCGATCAGGAAGGCGTACAGCTGGGCAAGGTTCTTGCAAAGAAGGTACTTGCTCACGAGACAGACGGTGCGCTTAAGGAATTCAGCGACCTGTTTGAAATCTGATAGTTTTATAGCATTATAAATTAATTCAGCCGACCACGGGATCCGTCCCGTGGTTTTGTTTTTATCACACGTGCTGAAAGTCGGCTCGATTTAAGTTTACATAAAAGGTGTTCATATTACTAAAATAGTGGTATTATATAACGGATGTTGATATGTTATGCTGCACTAAACAGGTAAGTTTTATGCTTTTGAATAATAAAAGAATAGTACCGGTTATGTTATTGACGGTCCTTATGCTGGGGGCTGTGGGATGTGAAAATAATCAGGGAAATATATCGGATAATTCAGCGGTATCAGGAAATGCCGTGTCAGAAAATGTAACATTGAACCTTCCTGCGCCTGTTACCTATTCAGGCCTGGCTTTTTCCGTTCCTGAAGGATTCACGGAATCCACAGGCAATACGGAGGAGGACAAGGTTTATAAGGGGCCAATGTCCGTGGATGACTCATACATTGCCTATAAGGTCAGGGAAAGGGATCCCGGTGATGATTACAGCATACTGACTAAGGAAGACATGCAGGCAGAGCTTAACCGTGATGTCAGCAGCAACGCCGCTATTACGGAGTTTTATAACGAGGACCTTGGCGAGGGTGTGAGGCGCATTAAGACGCGCATGGTTTACCGCAAGGATGAGAAGGACTACAGCGTGGCAATGTTCATTTATGTCACGGACCAGAAAGTGTTTACTCTCATATACCAGATAGAGCCGGGTTCAAAATGGGCGGCAGAATACGAACAGAGCCAGAATAGCATTGAACTGGTGAGGGAATAGAGATTTAAAACAAAAAAGCATGACAACGGAGGAAAGAACATGGGTGTAAAGCCGACATTAGTAATACTTGCAGCAGGACTTGGGAGCCGTTACGGCGGACTCAAGCAGATAGATCCTGTGGATGATGAAGGACACAAGATCATAGATTTTTCAATCTATGACGCGCTCCGTGCCGGATTTGGCAAAGTGGTTTTTATCATAAAAGAGGAAAATGAGGCTGATTTCCGTTCCTGCATAGGGGACCAGGTGAGCCGCAAGATGCCGGTGGAATATGTGTACCAGAAGATGGATGCCATTCCTGAAGGCACAGTTATTCCCGAAGGCAGGGTAAAGCCCTGGGGTACTGCACATGCTATCTACTGCTGCAGGGACGTGGTAAAGGAGCCTTTTGCAGTCATCAATTCCGATGACTATTACGGAGTGAGCGCATATAAGACTCTGGCTGGATTCCTGAATGATCCTGTTTCAAAAAAAGAGGGCCAGGCAGCGTACTGCATGGTGGGATACCTTCTCGGCAACACCCTGACAGACAACGGCTATGTATCCAGGGGATGCTGCAGGAGCGATGAAGAGGGATTCCTTTCCAAGATTGAAGAGCTTACCCATATCGAAAAAGGCGGAGACGGAGCAGTCTACACCCTGGCAGACGGCACTACCGGAAGCCTTGGACTGGATACCCTTGTGTCAATGAATATGTGGGGCTTTGAGCCGTCAATATTCCCGAAGTTAGGAAAGGCCCTGGATGAGTTCTTTAAGAATGGCATTGCGGCTGATCCTCTTAAGTCAGAGTGTTTCCTGCCTATAGAGGTGGGCAAAATGGTAAATGCGGACGAGGTTTCCGTAAAGGTGCTTTCGTCTGAGGATAAGTGGTTCGGCGTTACCTATAAGGAAGACAAGCCAGGCGTAATGGCTTCCATTGTGGATCTCAAGGCAAGGGGAGTATACCCTGACAGGCTCTGGGAATAAGGCATAACATAGATAAAATTAAAGGCCCGTGACAGCAATGTTTCGGGCTATTATAAATTAAAAAAAGCGGCAGCGGAAAAGAGAACGATATGTACCAAGTGGATTTTGACAAACCTATACATGTTCATTTTATGGGAATCGGCGGCATAAGCATGAGCGGTCTGGCAGAGATACTTTTATCCGAAGGCTTTACCATCTCCGGTTCCGACATGAAGGAAAGCGAGCTGACAAAACATCTGGAAGAAAAGGGCGCAAAAGTCTTTATCGGCCAGAAGAAGGAGAATATCACCGACGGTATCGACCTGATGGTTTATACTGCGGCCATATCCCCTGATAACGAGGAGTATAAAGCAGTTCTTGATAAGGGAATTCCAACGCTCACAAGGGCTGAGCTTTTAGGACAGATAATGCGCAACTATAAGCTTCCCATAGCTGTCAGTGGAACCCACGGCAAGACCACTACTACATCAATGGTGTCAGAGATACTTCTTAAGGCTGACGATGATCCCACCATTACTGTGGGAGGAATACTCAAGGATATAGGCGGAAACTTGCGTATCGGCGGCAACGATTTCTTTGTGGCTGAGGCCTGCGAGTATACAAACAGCTTCCTTTCGTTTTTCCCGAAGGTCGCTATCATCCTCAATATTGAGGAGGACCATCTTGATTTCTTCAAGGATATAAATGACATACGTTCTTCATTTAGGAAATTCGCGTCTCTCCTGCCAAAGGACGGCACGCTGATAATCAATTCACAGATTGACGATTACAAAGAGCTTACAAAGGATCTTTCATGCAAGGTCATTACATACGGAAAGGATGACAGTGCTGATTACTATGCAACGGACATCTCCTATGATGATATGGGACATGGCTGTTACACCATGCATAAAAAGAATGTTGACGGCAGCGAGGAGACGGTTTCAGTTGTCCTTTCTGTTGTAGGTGAGCACAATGTCTACAACTCGCTGGCAGCACTGGCAGCAGGCGATGTGGCAGGGGTGGACAGGGCAACGGCTGTGGAGGCACTTAAAGGGTTCCACGGTACTGACAGGCGTTTTGAGAAAAAGGGCGAGATCCACGGCGTAACTGTTATCGACGATTATGCCCATCATCCTACGGAAATAAGGGCTACATTAAAGGCTGCAAAGAACTATCCCCACAAAAAGCTCTGGGTGGTTTTCCAGCCCCATACATATACCAGGACAAAAGCTTTCCTGGATGATTTTGCAGATGCTTTAAGTGATGCAGATGTGGTACTGCTTACGGATATCTATGCGGCCAGAGAAAAGAATACCATAGGGATTTCTTCAAAAGACCTGCTGAAAAAAATCAGGGACAAGGGGCAGGAAGCTTACCACTACAGCTATTTTGATGACATAGAAAACCATATCCTTCTCAATGTTTCGGAAGGAGACCTGGTAATGACCATAGGCGCAGGGGATGTCTACAAGGTAGGCGAGCATATACTTGGGGAAAATTAAGGCTGGGAAAAGGCTGATTATGCATTTTTCTGACAGCATGCACAAGTGCCAGAAACCCAGTAAAATCAAGGCTTTCCGGGCTTCAATTGACATTTTTGACGAATTTTAACATTTCCGGTGCCATAATTTTGGAAAGATTTTTTTTAACAAAAATGATGTTGATGAAAAAGTGCGTAACTACGCACTTTTTTTGATTTTTTTAGGGTTATCCACATTATCCACATTGGCACAAACCCTTATTTTATGCGGTGTTGTGTACATTGGCCAGGTTGATTTTGGTACACAAGGTGGTATACTTTTTTTGCGGTGAGAGGCATGCGTAAAACCATGCCTGTTTCATGCGGATGTGCCATTAGCGGTCACGGTCCTGAGGGGGCGGAATGCGATGGGGCATATTATGACTAACTACAAGGGGATACACGGGCAGCTATGTCGGGAATTAGTCTTATCGCTGATACAGAAAGCGGCGTTACGGAATTATCAAATATATTCATAGAACATTACATGAGCGACGCAAATGAAGTTCAGCTCAAGTTATACATATATCTTCTCAAACTTCGCAGCACTGGGCACAGTGTGGAGTTTTCGGATATAGTGGACTTTCTGGATTTCTCCGAAAGGGACGTTATGCGTGCCCTTCATTACTGGGAGGAAAAACGTCTCATATATGTGGGCTACAGGAAGGACGTTCAGGGCGATGAAGATGTGCGCAAGTCGGAAAAGAAGAGCTCGCGCGCGTATGCAAAGAAGGCCGAGTCCATAAAGTCGATCCGTTTTGCGGACCCTGCAGAGCTTCTTTACCGTATGGAAGCAGACAGTGAGAAGCTTATGAGTGTAGAGGAGGAAGAGCCTGTAGACGTTCATGAGGTTGAGGAAGAACGCTGTTACACAGATAGTATAACAGACGAAACTTTATCAGCTGATGATAAAACTGATGAGGAGGATGTTGCTTCTGTTGAGCAGTCTGTAAGGCACAGGTCAGTTAAGAATAAAAAGAATGTGGAAGATATGGAAATGGATCCGGACAAGATAAAGGGAGCGTACACCGTTTCGGATATAAAGGAATATAAAACGAGCAAGGATGCTAAGACTCTGGTTACAGCAGCACAGCTTTATTTCGGAAGGCCTATGGGCAGCACGGAGATTACTTCAATTATGTTCCTTTCATACAGCATGAAGATGCCTGCAGACCTGATAGATTATCTGATGCAGCACTGTGCTGAGAATAAAAAAGATTTTTACGCTGTGGAAAAGACTGCCATTCAGTGGCATGAAAACGGTATCGACAGCGTTGATAAGGCAAAGGAGTACTGCCGTTTGCAGATAAAGGCTCCTGATGACAGGGAGAGGGCAGTGCTTTCGCTTCTTGGAAGAAACGGTAATTTTGCACAGGGTGAGCTGGATGCAGTCCACAGATGGTTTACAACCTACGGCTTTTCTGAGGAGATCATAAGGGAAGCCTGCAACAGGACTGTTGTGAATGTTGAGGACCACCGTATAGCATATGCGGAAAAGATACTGAAGGACTGGTTCAACAGCGGTGTCAGTGTTGTTGAGGATATAGAGTCCCTTGATGAAGAGTTTCGTAAAAAGAAGGAAGGTACAAAGGCTGCGTCATCAGGCCGTACCCCGTCTGCTGGCCAGTCAAAGGCCGGAAAAAAGAACGGAACCTTCGGTAATTTCGAAGAAAGGCAGGACGATTACGACCTGCTTGTGAAGAAGCTTTCTAAGAAATAAGGTACTGCTGCGGCCGTACGGAATAATAATTTGCGGAGTGTGCAGAGAAACAGATGCTTACCAGCAGACAGTATGACAAGATAAAGCTCATATATGAAGAGCGTCGCAGGAACAGGGATAAGCTCAAGCTTAAGCGGCAGACGGAAGTGTTTGGGAAGATTCCTGAATACAGAGAACTCGATACCGCTATCCGCAACCTTTCGATAAAGACGGCGCTTAAGTCCTTCGACATTGAGGATGAAGAAGAGCGTAAGCAGCTGACAGGCGCAACGATACTTAAGATGCGCCAGATGGAGAATGAAAAGAAGCAGCTGCTTTTATCAGCGGGATACCCGGAAGACTACCTGGATCCGCCTTATGAGTGTCAGGACTGCAGAGATACAGGGTACATTGGAAATGAGAAGTGCAGCTGCCTGCGCCAGCTTGAGATAGAGCAGTTGTACGAAAGCCTTAATATGAAGGCCTGGCTGGACGGAAAAAGCTTTGAGCTGGCCGACGAGTCATACTACGAGGGCGATGACCTGGAAAATTTCCGCTACGTCCTGGAAGTAAGCCATGAGATGGTGGAACGCTTTGATGAGGACCACAGGGGCATGGTGCTGTACGGAAATGTGGGCACCGGCAAAACCTTTATGGCAGGCTGCATTGCAAGGGCACTTATGGAGGAAGGATATCTGGTGCTTTCCTTCAGCGCATCGGGGCTTTTTGAGCAGATATCCAACGCAATGTACGGCTCAAATAAAAATGAGCTTAATTCTGTGAACGAGATGCTGTATAATTGTGACCTGTTGGTGATAGATGACCTGGGAACGGAGTATCCCAATGACTTTACCAAGTCCTGCCTGTTCAGGATATACAATAAGAGGCTGGACAGCGGAAAGCCGATACTTATCACAACGAACATGTCGCCTTCAGTGTTGAAGGATACTTATACCGAGAGATTTGCATCCCGCCTGTTTTCAGTTGACAACAGGCTATGCGAGATGACGGGAAGGGACATTAGGGGGCTGAAGGCTTTAAGGAGCCGGATGGCGGAGTTAAACGGCAGCTGACCGGAGTAAAATATGTGTTTCCATGGCAGATTGATCCTGCCATTGAAAATATAAGGAACTGTTACAAACAGCGAATCTCACATCAGAAAGAGAGGAAAATTATGTCGCCTGTATCAAAAGATGAGATCAGAAATCTTAACACCATTCCCGTAGGTTCACTGGGACTTATACCCCTTGAAGGATGCAAAGACATGGGAGAAAAGGTAGATCAGTACCTTGTAAGATGGCGTAAGGAAAGGGAAAACGAGCACGCTGACACACTGGCATTCTCGGGCTATGAAAGGGAAACATACATACTGAATGCTGCTGTTCCCCGTTTCGGCTCGGGTGAGGCGAAGGGCATAATAAAAGAGTCAGTCAGAGGTACGGACCTCTTCCTTATGGTTGATGTGTGCAATTTCAGCATGACCTATAAGCTTTTCGGTCAGGTTAACCACTATTCCCCTGACGATCACTATGCAGATTTAAAGAGAGTGATCGCCGCAGTAGGCGGCAAGGCAAGAAGGATCACTGTGATCATGCCTTTCCTTTATGAGAGCAGACAGCATAAGCGTACTGCAAGAGAGTCGCTTGACTGTGCATATGCTCTTCAGGAGCTTACGGCAATGGGCGTTGACAATATCATAACATTTGACGCTCATGATCCCAGGGTTCAGAATGCTATTCCCCTTAAGGGATTTGAGACTGTGCAGCCTGCATACCAGTTCATCAAGGCTATGTGCAAGAAGCACAAGGATCTGAATTTTGATGTGGATCATATGATGGTGATAAGCCCGGATGAAGGCGGCATGAGCAGGGCTATATACATGGCTAACGTGCTCGGTCTGGATGTGGGTATGTTCTACAAGAGACATGATTATACCAAGATCGTTGACGGGCGTAATCCCATTGTGGCCCATGAGTTTCTGGGCTCCAGCGTAGAAGGCAAGGATATGATCATCGTGGACGACATGATCGCTTCCGGTGAAAGCATGCTGGAGGTTGCTAAGGAGCTTAAGAAGCGTAAGGCAGGCAGGATATTCTGCTGCTCGACTTTCGGTCTTTTCACTGGCGGGCTTGAGCTTTTCGACAAGGCATACGAAGAAGGAACGATATGCAGCATCCTTACTACCAATCTGATCTACCAGACACCTGAACTGCTCAGCCGTGACTGGTATATCAACTGTGATATGAGCAAGTATATTGCATATATAATCGATACACTCAATCACGACGTATCAATAAGCGATCTTCTTGATCCCAGTGAGCGTATCCAGAATCTGATCACAAGGTATAAGGCTGAAAATTCATAAATCCGGATTCAGAAAAGTGACTGCCAGCATGCGGTTGAGCATGGGGCAGGAGAGCATAAAAACATAAGAATTATGACACAGTAAAATGACCGGCAGCAGCTGAATAAATTCAGCGGGCTGCCGGTTTTTTGTTCCTTTTCACATAAGAAAACCGGTGCTTTTCAGCTTGGATTTGTACAATATTTTGGGTACTTTTCACAAGATATGGTGTATTTTGTGAAAAGATACCACAAAAATCAAAAAAATAACAAACTTTTTTGTGAAAAATATTCACATTCGCTTTTTCCTATGCTATAATATCTTTCGTTAAGCAGTAACCATTCGGGACGGGGAGTTTTGAATGGTTACGTTAAGTATTCATTTTCAAAAACAGCATGAGGTGACGAGATGGTAAAAAAAGAGATGATTGCTATGCTTCTGGCAGGTGGCCAGGGCAGCAGACTGGGCGTACTGACCAGGAAGGTTGCAAAGCCTGCCGTTTCTTTTGGCGGAAAGTACAGGATCATAGACTTTCCCCTGAGTAACTGTATCGATTCCGGTGTTGATACTGTAGGGGTTCTTACACAGTATCAGCCTTTGCGTCTGAATACGCATATCGGCATCGGTATTCCCTGGGATCTGGATCGCAATGTGGGCGGCGTGACTGTGCTTCCTCCTTATGAGAAGAGCACCAACAGTGAGTGGTATACCGGTACGGCTAATGCCATATATCAGAATATCGATTATATGGAAAGCTTCAATCCGGAATATGTCCTGATACTTTCAGGCGACCATATCTACAAGATGGATTATCAGGTTATGCTTGATTTCCACAAGAAGAACGGTGCAGAGGTTACTTTGGCAGTTATGCCTGTACCTATGGAAGAAGCTAAGCGTTTCGGTATCGTCATTACTGATGACAATTCCAAGATTCAGGAATTCGAAGAAAAGCCGGAGCATCCTCATTCCAATCTTGCATCCATGGGAATCTATATCTTCAATTGGAAGACTCTTAAGGAAGCACTGATAGCAAAGGCTGACCAGCCTGCGCTTGACTTCGGTAAGCATGTAATTCCTTACTGCCACAGCAAGCAGGCACCCATATATGCATATGAGTACAATGGCTACTGGAAGGATGTAGGAACCCTTCATTCTTACTGGGAAGCAAATATGGAACTCATCGACATCATCCCTGAGTTTAATCTGTATGAAGAATACTGGAAGATCTATACCAAGTCCGATGCGCTTACACCTCAGTACATTTCTTCGGAAAGCAAGGTGGAAAGATGCCTTATCGGTGAAGGTGCCGAGATACACGGTGAAGTATACAGCTCCATCATCGGCTGCAACGTAGAGATCGGCAAGGGTGCCGTAGTTCGTGATTCCATTATCATGAACGATACCGTTATCGGCGAGGGCTGTGAGATCAATAAGACTATAATCGCTGAGAATACAGTACTTGGTAAAGGCGTAAAGACCGGTACCGGTGATGAGGTTGAAAACGAGACGGATCCTCATATCTACAATAATGGTCTGGTCTGCATAGGTGAGAAGACTACCATTCCCGATAACGTTACTATCGGTAAGAATTCCGTTGTATATGGCAAGACTGATGCATCTGATTATCCGGGCGGAGATCTTGGCAGCGGCAAGACATTGATCAAGGAGGGTGAGAAGGCATGAGAGCAATGGGTATCATCCTCGCCGGCGGCGGGATGAAAAACAGCAGGATGGGTGAATTGGCAGCAAAGAGAGCCGTTGCGGCTATGCCTGTGGCAGGAAGCTACAGAAGTATCGATTTCGCGCTCAGTAATATGAGCCACTCACACATCCAGAAGGTCGCCGTACTTACACAGGACAACGCAAGAAGCCTTAATGAGCACTTAAGCTCATCCAAGTGGTGGGATTTCGGACGCAAGCAGGGTGGAATGTATGTATTTACACCGACCAGGACACTGGATAATACCGACTGGTATCGTGGAACTGCTGATTCCATCGCACAGAATATCGAGTTCATCAAGGACAGCCATGAGCCTTATGTTGTGATCGCATCAGGTGACTGCGTATACAAGATGGACTATGGCAAGGTGCTTGAGTACCATATTGATAAAAAGGCTGACATTACGGTAGTATGCAAGGAAATGCCGGAAAATGTAAATGTGGACCGTTTCGGTTGCGTACAGACCGACGCTGACGGAAGGATCACTGATTTTGAAGAAAAGCCCGTACAGGCTAAGTCAAATACCATTTCCTGTGGTATCTATATCATCAGGAGAAGACAGCTTGTTGAGATGATCGAGAAGGCTGCTCTTGAGAACAGGTACGATTTCGTAAAGGACGTTCTTATCAGATACAAAGACATCAAGCGTATCTACGCATACAAGATGGATGATTACTGGAAGAATATCTCTACGATTCAGGATTATTACGATACAAATATGGATTTCCTTAATCCTGAGATCCGCAAATATTTCTTCAGGACATTCCCGGATATCTATTCCAAGGTGGATGACCTTCCTCCCGCAAAGTACAATGTGGGTGTTGAAGTAAGGAACAGTCTGATCGCCAGCGGAAGCATCATAAACGGTGTGGTTGAGAATTCGGTCATTTTTAAGAAGGCGTTTATCGGAAGCAACTGCACGATAAAGAATTCCATTATCCTGAATGATGTTTATATCGGGGACAATTCTTATATCGAGAACTGCATCGTTGAAAGCCGCAGCACCATAAGGGCTAATTCAGTTCAGAAGGGCGAAGAGGGCATCAAGATCGTAGTTGAGAAGAACGAAAGATATGTAATTTAAGGATAAAATTTTCAGAGAAAGGAAACATAGGGGGCAAACGGGGTTATGAATGTAACAGATGTACGCATCAGAATGGTAGACAAGGAAAAGGAGGGAAAGCTCAGGGCTGTAGCTTCCATCACTATTGATGATTGCTTTGTGATTCATGATATCAAGATCATTGAGGGCGATCATGGGCTGTTCATAGCAATGCCCAGCCGCAAGGCTCAGGATGGAACCTACAAGGATATTGCTCATCCTATTAATTCTTCTACCAGGACTGAATTGCAGGAGCTTATCCTGAAGCGCTATGAGGCAGCTGCTCAGGAGAGTGTTTAAAAAGAGTTTATTGCGGACGCTTAATTTTCAGAGAAGAACCGCATGGGGAAGGTGTGCACAGGCGCACTGATGAAAAGGGGTTAAAAGCAGGAGGACCGGAATGTACCGGTCTTTTTGCGTTTATTGAGACCGGGAGTGTTCCCGGTCTTTTATTATGTGGGATTGCATATTTTCCGGGCGGTTATGCTATAATACATATGTTTGCGTGGAGGATTAATATGTATATGGTAGCCGGCCTGGGAAATCCAGGGAAAAAATATGATGGAACAAGGCATAACTGCGGCTTTGAGACTCTTGACATACTTATGAAAAAGTATGATGTGACTCTGACGGACACACGCAGCAAGGCATTCTTCGGCAAGTGCATTATAGAGGGACAGAAGACCATGCTGGTTAAACCCCAGACATATATGAACTTAAGCGGCGATGCCATCAGGGGGCTTTGCGATTATTATAAAATAGATCCCGAAAACGAGCTTATAGTCATATGTGACGACATAAGCCTTGTGCCGGGCAATATCCGTGTACGCAGTTCAGGTTCCGCAGGTGGTCATAACGGACTTAAGGATATCATTGCAAAGCTTGGGACTGATGCATTTACCAGAGTAAGGATAGGTGTAGGCGAAAAGCCTGCAGGCTGGGACCTGGCGGATTTTGTGCTGGGACATTTTTCCGGTGATGATGTGAAGCTTGCCGAAAAAGGCAGGGAGCTTGGCGCAGAAGCCATAGAACGCATCATCAGCGGTGAGAGTATGGATAAGATAATGAGCAGATACAATGTAAAGCAGCATCCGGTGAAAGAAAATAAAGAATGAAGATTTTAAACGAACCGCTGCACGGACTGGGCTGGTTTGACGATGCCCTTTCCATGATAGATGCAGGGGAATCAAGGCTCTCGGTATCGGGAGTGGCGGATTCCGGAAAACTCCATATGATAAGTGCACTGAGTGAGGCAACGGATGTCTCACTGGTTTTGACGTACTCAGATGTGCGGGCCGGACAGTTCGCAGAGGAGTACCGTTTCTTCGACAGGAACTCGTGCAGATATCCTGCAAAGGATCTTATTTTTTATCAGGCGGACATAAACGGCGGGCAGATGCAGGGCGAACGCCTTAGCGTGATGCGTAAGCTCATCGCCGGAGAAAAGGTGACCATATTTACCACTCTTGATGCCCTGCTTGAAAGATGTATTCCCCTTAGTACCATAGAAGAACATATACTGAAGATAAGCAAAGGCGGCCTGCTGGAAGAGCGGGCGGCAGAGATCCTGCTTACGGAGATGGGTTATACCAGGACCGGAGGTACCGTGGAGGTACCGGGAGAATTTTCCGTAAGGGGCGGTATCATAGACATTTTCGATGCAACAGGGACTGTTCCATACAGAATAGAACTGTGGGGCGATGAGGTAGAATCCATCCGCAGCTTTGACGTGAACAGCCAGCGTTCCATAGAGGAACTTGATGAGATCACGGTTTTTCCGGCAAGAGAGCTTATACTGGATCGTGAGAAAAAGGGCGACGGCTATGCTGCTATCAAGGAAGAGATGGAAGCGGCTATAAAGCAATTCATGGATGCCATGAAGCCTGAAGAGGCGACCAGACTTAAAGTCCGCTTGGGAGAGCTTGAAAATGCTCTGATTCATGATATCGGAAGTATAAACTACGATAGTTATATAAATTATTTCTACGGCGAGACAATATCCCTGCTGGATATCCTCGCAAAAAGAAAGCACTGCATCTTTATCGATGAGCCGGACCGGACTGTGGAGCACGGCAATCTTACGGTGCAGGAGTTTGAGGAAAGTATGAAGAACCGCCTGAAGGCGGGATATGTCACAAAAGGACAAACGGACATCCTGTATTCAGTTAATGACACGATGCATCGGCTGGCTAAGGACAATACGGTCCAGCTTGCCGACATGGAGCCTATATCACCTCTTTTTGAGAATGAAACACATGAGTTCGTAAACATAGTTACCCTTGCTCCGTACAACAATTCTTTCCCTGCGCTTGTGAGTAATCTGAAAAAAATGCGGGACGAAGGCTACAGGGTGGTGATACTTTCGGGATCAAGGTCAAGAGCAAAGCGTCTGGCGGATGACCTGGGGTATGAGGATGTGATCTGTGCCTATACCGAAAGGACTGATGTGCCCCTTAAACCAAGGGAGATTATGACGGTATACGGCCATGTGCAGAAAGGCTTTACCTATCCGGGGCTTAAGTTTACCGTCATCGCAGAAACGGACATCTTTGGTGCAAGGCAGAAGGGCGTTAAGAAAAAGAAAGCAAAATACAGTCCCGGCAAGCGGTTAAGGGATCTGTCCGAGCTGCACGTAGGCGACTATGTGATAAATGAGGACTGTGGCGTAGGTATATACCGCGGCATAGAAGAGGTTGAGGTCGAATATATCCGGAAGGATTATATGAAGATCGAATACCGGGATGGTGCTTTTCTCTATGTGCCGGCTACGGATTTTGACAAGGTTTCACTTTTTGCGGACAAGGATGCAAAGAAGCCGAAGCTTAACAAGCTGGGAACCGAGGAGTGGCATCACACCAGGGAAAAGGCAAAGCGGGCGGTGGATGCCATTGCGCAGGAGCTGGTGGATCTTTATGCCGAGCGCATGCAGAGTAACGGCTATTGCTACAGTACGGACAGTGTGTGGCAGCAGGAATTTGAGGAGATGTTCCCTTATGATGAGACGGAGGACCAGCTGAATGCCATCGATGCGGTGAAGGCTGATATGGAAAGCTCCAAGATAATGGACAGGCTGATCTGCGGCGATGTAGGATTCGGTAAAACGGAGGTTGCTATCCGTGCGGCTTTCAAGGCTGTGCAGGAGAATAAGCAGGTGGCTTATCTTGTTCCTACAACCATACTTGCGGAGCAGCACTATACCACTTTTATGGACAGGATGAAGAGCTATCCGGTGCGTATAGAGATGATCTCCCGATTCAGGACTGCCGGTGAGATAAAGAAAGTCCTTGCGGCACTTAAGGCCGGTGAGGTTGATATAGTGATAGGAACCCACAGGCTCTTGTCAAAGGATGTGCAGTATGCGGATTTAGGGTTACTGATAATCGACGAGGAACAGCGTTTCGGTGTGTCCCATAAGGAAAAGATAAAGCAGCTCAAGAAAAATGTGGACGTGCTGACACTTACGGCAACGCCTATACCTCGTACCCTTCATATGAGTCTTACGGGTATAAGGGACATGAGCCTTCTGGAAGAGGCACCCCAGAACAGGCAGCCTATCCAGACCTACCTTAGCGAATACAATGACGAGATGGTAAGGGATGCCATTAACAGGGAGCTTAACAGGGGCGGGCAGGTTTACTATGTTTCCAACAGAGTAAAGACCATAACCGATGTGGCAGCAGAAGTACAGATGCTTGTACCGAATGCCAGGGTGTCATTTGCACACGGGCAGATGTCGGAAAACAGCCTGGAAGATATAATGCTATCGTTCATACATCACGAGATCGATGTGCTGGTTTCCACCACGATCATAGAGACAGGCTTGGATATACCGAATGTTAATACTATAATAATAAGGGATTCGGACAAACTGGGTCTTTCACAGCTCTATCAGCTGCGAGGCCGCGTAGGGCGTTCGGACCGCACAGCATATGCATTCCTTATGTACGACAGGAATCGTATTCTGAGAGAGACTGCAGAAAAGAGACTTTCTGCAATCCGGCAATATACCGAGCTGGGCAGCGGATTCAAGATTGCCATGAGCGACCTGGAGATCAGGGGTGCCGGAAATGTACTTGGAAAGGCACAGCACGGCCAGGTAGAAGCCATTGGCTATGACCTCTATTGCAAGATGCTTGAGGGGGCAGTGCTTGAAAAGCGCGGCATCGAGATCGAGAAGAGGGTTGACTGCGAGATAGAAATGAAGGTTGATGCTTATCTTCCGGCAGAATACATCCCGGATGAGATGCAGAAGCTGGACATCTATAAGCGTATCGCAGGCATAAGGAGTGAAGCTGACAGGGAGGATATCTGCGACGAACTGGAAGACCGTTTCGGAAAGATACCGCCGGAGGCCGACAATCTGCTCAAGGTATCAGCCCTTAAGGAAAAGGGGTGCAGAAAGTATATTACGAGGATCAGCGGACGAGAGGGACTCATTACTTTCAGGATGGAGCGCAATGCACCTGTTGATGTGACAGAGATACCTATTTTTCTGAACAGTTTTGACGGTGATCTGAGATTAAAAACTGTTGGCGACCCGGTATTTACTTTGGTATATAATGATAACGGTGAAAGCGGTCTGCACGGAAGTGCATTGATGCTTGAGATGGCTGATAAAGTGCTGAATGGTTTTGATAGTATATTGAAAAAAGAGAGGCAGGGAGAAAATAATGGATGACACAAAGTTTTGCCCCAGCTGCGGGGATCAGGTTCCGGTAACTACAAAGTATTGTGACAACTGCGGATATGCTTTCCCTAAGGAGACCATACCCGGGGCATCGGTTTACACACCTCCGGTGATGAATGTACAGCCGGTAGCGAATGCACAGGCAATGGTAAATAATACACCTGTAGCAAACGCACAGACGGTAGTAAACAATGCGCCGGTGGAAAATGCACAGCCAGTAGTAAACAATGCACCGGCGGAGAAAGTAGAGCCGGTAGCGAACAATGCACCAGTGGAAAAAGCAGAGCCGGTAGTAAACAGTGCGCCGGTGGAAAATGCGCAGCCGGAAGCAAGCAATGCATCGACGGAGAACGCACAGCCGGTGATCAATAATACACAGGAGACAGCAAAGCCGGATGCAGACACAGAGCCTGTGGCTAATGATGTGCAGGACGAAAAGGAACAGAAAGTTGCAGATGATCCAGAGCCGGCAAATAATGTATCAGAAATCAGAGCTGCTCAGTCAGCAGGGCAGCAACCGGTATCACAGCCGGAGATTCCAGCGACACAGACTGATGTTCCGATAAAATCAGAATCTGTACAACAGTTTTCGGATAATCGGCAGAATCTTAACGGGCAGATGGGGACAGTTTCCATGATGGGAGTGCCGGGCAATCAGGCTCCTATTTCTCAGCCGGCTGCACAGCAGATGCAGGGTAATCAGTTTGGTGCACAGATTCCAAACGGTCAGGTGAACGAGCCTCAGATGGCAGGACCGCAGCCTGATGGACCGCAGATGAATAATCAGCAGCCTGGTGGCCCGGTTCTTATGAATCCGTCATATGCGTCATCTGTTCCGCCTGAAAAACCAAAGGGTTATGGAGTGATCATAGCTATTCTTGTAGTGATAATGGTTTTAGTGATCATAGGGGCTCTTGTTGCATCGGCAGTCCTGGCCTCACAGATAGAGGGAATTGATGAGATGTTTTCAGCCACTTCTTTAGGCGGGACACACAGTGTAGTGCTGTCCGATACAGAGACTGTCTATATGGAGGTTGGTGATACACATACCATAAGGGTCGAAAATATCGATGAATTTTCAAGTCCCAGAGATATTGACTGGACCGTAGCGGGCGGCGGTTATTATTCAAATGATGTGATCCGAATAGATGACAATTATGATGGCTCAGTGACTGTTACCGCATTGAACCCCGGCAAGACATCCGTCATTGTGTCCGGCAGAAATGTGGATAAGGAAGAAGGGTATGTAGTAAAGATAGATGTTTCTGAAAAGAGTCTTGAGTACGGCGATGTCCTGTCCGGCGGTGAATTCAGCTTTGAGGGAACTGCCTGGGAAACCTCCTGGGGAAGCTATTACTTTGTAGGTCCGCAGGCCGGCAGCGTGGAGATAAGTCAGTTCGAGGCTGATCGCGGCATGCCCATATCTTCATCAGAGACCGCATGCATGATGATATCCGATTATTATTCTGACTATGCGTACGGAAGCGTGGAGTGCAGAAAGGTCACTGAGAATGACATCTATTCATCGATGTATTACAATGATGTAGCTGCATATCTGGATGATGGCGCGGAGATATACTGGTTCACATACCAGCCTGAGATAGAATGCATATATGGAAGCCAGTCATTTGGCAATGAATATGATGTACTGTTTATATTTGAACCGAGTGGAGATGTGTATGTATATGACAGCGGCCTGGCGATGACAGGCGCAGCGAAGGATAACGCTTCATGGCTTACCTATGCCGAGATAGATGAGCGTTTCAGCAATTACTGATCTAAAAAAGGCGCAGTAATCAAGGCTGTTTGTTTTGAGTATTTACGCAATGATTGAGAAAAAAGTATTAATATTCGTAACCAGATATCTTGCATATGCGTCGAATATTGTATTTGCCCACGAATGCAAAAATGCTCTTGAGCAGAGAGGGATCAGTGCGGAAATATGCGATATCATGGATGAGTCTGATGCTGAGACAGTGCTTCTGTCCCATGCAGGGAAGAAGTATGACGCGATACTGGATTTTAATTCCATTCTGCCGCGTGTAATGGCCGGAAAGGAGCATTTTATCGATATGATAGATGCCCCTTTTTTTGATTATATCGTAGACCATCCGCTTTACCATGATCCAATACTTAAGCAACCCGTAAGGAATCTTAATGTGATCTGCATAGACCGTGACCATGTGGATTATGTCAGAAAGTATTATCCTCATATAAAAAAGGTAGGCTTCCTCCCGGTGCCGGTGGGGCTTCATTCATCCCTGATTCCATTTGAACGTCGGAGGGATGCTCTGCTTTTTACGGGGTCATACTATCCGCCTGAAAAGTTTGAAAAGATAATGAATGAATTGCCTGATGATATAAAAAAGCTGTGTGAATCAATGGCAGAAATCCTTATTGCTGAAAACGGGGAAAATATTGTATGCGCACCGGAGGAGGCTTTTGACAAAGCACTGAACGACATGGGAAAGACGGTGGAGGAACTTGCCATGCAGGTGGTTACTGAGGGCTGTTATAGTGATGATATAACAATATACAGGACTCTCTTGAATAAGTGTTTTGTGGCAGATATCTATGCCAGGGCCATACTTCGCAGAAAGGCTGTATATAAAGCAGCAGATACAGGAGTGCCTTTATTGCTATGCGGAAATGAATGGGACATCTCCGGATTATGCAACAGAAAAAATGTCGAGTGGATAAAAGATGTAGATTACCGTGAGGTATCAGGCTTGATCTCGTCGTGCAGGGCTGTTATGAATGTTCTCCCCGGATTTACCAATGGAATACACGACAGAGTCACCATGGGCATGATGACCGGAACTGCAGTGATCTCGAACTCAAATAAATATATGGATGAGTTTTTCACGGAAGGCGAAGACTATCTGAATCTTTCCCATATAACCGACGACAATTCCATCCTTGAAAAGATAGCCGGTCACGGTTTCAAAACCGCAGAAAAACTATTCTCCCGCGAGGCATTTGCGGAGGGGCTGGTGGGGGTGTTAGCATTGGCATAGTAAGAATGTCATATCAGAGAAACTTGTTTTTATTCGAAATGATTTCGGCGTTATAGCGTACATATTCTTCCTGAACATGTTGCATATGCCTGCGGCTTAGTTTCAACCTGACCTTGTTAACAAGAGTCACGCTGTCACTTCCAACTATGTGCAGATATTTCAGATTTACAAGGGTACTGCGGTATACATATATGAAATCGAATGGCCGTAGTATTTTCTCACAGTCTTTTATCTTTATATGCATTAGGATGGAATCATCATCAAAGTGTAAGCGTATATTGCGGTATGAGGATCTGTCTATATCGACATAGTAGAGATCGTCGGGACGGATATAATGTGTTGAATATTTGTCAGTGAAGACAACCTTCTGGTCATTCTTTGCGCATTTCTCATTGATTATATGTTCAAGTATCATATAGAGTTTTTCTTTTTCAGCTGGCTTTTCAAGATAATGATATGCTTGTACATCAAAGCTTCTCTGCATATATT